>JAQUSR010000040.1 GCA_028710155.1 Bacteroidales bacterium
CTATTTCTTTTACCACCGATATTTTAAAGGAAATCGGATAATCCTTCTGCGTACGTTTAACGTACTCTTTGTCTGTCTTTTTCATTATGTTACTCTTTTTATTGTAACGCTATTTCAGGACTAGACACTTTTTACAAAAAAAAGGATGTTCCAACGAACATCCTTTTTCCTTATTATCGATAAGTTTTCTGTTAATCATGCTGAATTTCTCGTGAAGGCGGTTTCGGTGTGATGCCGATGATGACTTCGTCTTGTAATCGAATTTCGCAAGTGTCGTCATTGTAATCGTTATTCGAATAAGCTTTCACATAATAGGTGCCGGCAGAATAAGTTCCAAAACTGATGGCGTTTCCGTTCGTACTATTGATTGTGTTAAGTGGAGCTACTTCTCCTTCACGATAGAGTCGATAATAAACACCTATTTGCGGATTGACAACAATGATGTCTCTACCGTCGTCATCTGAACAATATTTTCCGCTACCCGACAGAGAAACATCGTCAGGTAAAGGTTGGATGGTAACTATCAAAAAGCCGGTATCTTGGGCAATTCCATCTTCAGTGTATGTAACTTTTACTGAATCAGAACCTTCTGTATGCCACAAAACTTCAATGGAATGTTCTCCTTGTCCTGAAACAATTTCGCCTAAGGTAGGATTGGTGAGCCACCATTCATAGTTTGTGATATTATTACCTTCATCGGTAGTATAAATAACACTGTTAACAGAATCTTCACAAACCAATATATCTCCCGACAAATTAGGTATATCTCTAACATTGACAGTAACAGTTGTGGTTTTTTCGCATCCTTTTGAACATCCGTCCAAGGGTATTATGGTTACAGAATAGATAAATGTCCCCGGCAGGTCTAAATTGTTACTAACGTATGTTTGTTCGGTTGAAACAACCATTCCGGCAGGGTCTGTCCATTCATAACTATAACTTGAAGGAGCACAATTTTCATCATATCTTTGGGATCGGCAACGTAGAGTTCAACGGTTCCACCGATAGGAACTACAGCAGGAGTGGCTGTTGCGATTATTTCAGGTAGTTGAAACTTGATGGTATATTCCGCCGTATCAGAACGATTGACCACCAAAGGTACAGTAGAAATAGGACGCGCTTTATAAGGAGTTGTTTTGGAGGTAAGAGTACTATTGTGTGCTCCTAAATCATAAGCGTATGCCATAGCTGTGTCCGCTTGTGTGGAAGTCCATAGTAGTTCTGTAGAATTTATTGGAGCCCCTCCACAACTGGTCAATGAGTTATTCACCGTCGTTAAAACAGCATCCAACTTAGCCATCTGTCCGCAAGCAGGCAAAGACCAATAAGAACCTAATGGAAGAGGAGTTTGCATTGATCTGCAAGCAATGGCTGCGTTTATTATCGGCGTATATGTACTGATAGAATCTGTATTCAATTGACCGGCATAATCGGTAGAAGCATTGGTTGGTGTAAAATACGGAATAGGAATAGGAATGGTATCACTGCCCCAAGCTCTTGTTCTATTGATATTTGCCAATCCTACCACCCAATAGTCATCCGTAACATTGGGCAACGTTCCGTCATTGATCCAAAAAAGAACACCGATAGCCGTTCTTGCAGGTGTCGGAACAAATTCATCAGGCGAATCATACGTTCCGTCTGAACACAGAATATCGCCGATAATCGGAATATGAATATCATCATAACGCGAAACCACTTTGTATAGATAATCGCCTTCTTCGATAATTTCGGTATCGGTGTAAAGCGTATCCGGCCAATTTCCTGCGATAAGATTACCGTTGGCGTCATAAATATCAAAACCTGTCTCTTCGATGCTGGAACATAAAATAGGAGCTTGCGGATTGATTTCTAAAACCGGATGACAACCTTCTGTAGAGCCATCTAAAAGAGCGGCGGGAGCATCGTGAATAATGACGATTGCCGTGTCAAAGTTTTCGCAGCCGAAAGCGTCGGTAACAGTCACATCGTACGTTCCGGATGTATTGACAATGATGGTATCTTTGGTAGACATATTGTTCCACAGATAATAGGTGCCTCCTGTTGAGCCCAATTCAGCGGATTCTCCCATACAGGTATTAAATATTCCATTGGTTACCCCGTTAATCGTAACGTTAGGCAAACCGTTGATAATAATATTGGCACTTGAATCATAACTACAGCCAAAATCATCTTGGATAGTGAACCCGATAGGATATGTGCCGGCTGCATCCACTAACGGCCTGATAACTAAAGTGGTATCATCGACATACGTTATGTTTAAATGCTCTTCATCATAGTTCCATTCCACCGAATCAACAGCGACATTGTATTTCCAAGCCGGTGGAAGCAACTCGGGATTTAACGCCATTTCCCATTCGAAAATATAACCATTGTCTATTCCCCATAAATCTTCCACTTCTACAAACCAAGTTCCATTAAGTTTACAGCCGTTTAAAGCAGGAAAGAATGCGGTAGTGGGACGATAGGCTTGTCTCAGCTTAGGTACTTTAATTTCACGATCGGTGATTTCCATAACAGTATCTACAATTGCACCGTTTAACATGGTATAGCAAATCGTGGTATCCGTTACAATATGTATAACTGTGTCAACAACGGATGGTTTAATGGTTGTATGAGGACTATTGCCACACACATCTGTACCTCCCATTTCATTGGCGTTTTCGTAAATGTATTTATTGGGGCTGGTGCTATACACATAGCCCAATTCCGGATCATTATTGTTAGACCAACAATAGGTCCAACCGACACCGGGTAAGTTGGAGGCTGCCGCACAACCTCCACCATCACAGTTAGGACTATCTTTTGCTAGTCCTAAATGATTACCGGTATTTCCGGATGAAGGCCAACCGACTTGATAAGCCGGAAGAACTGTCGCTTTTTTTTCAGTGCCGTTTTCTGTATAACAACCCAATGCAATTCGAATATCACCAATAAATGAATGTTCCATATTGATGCGCAAATAACGAATGTCATTGGCACTCGTGATTTTGGCTTGTGGTGAAAAAGAGGTAAATACGACCGGAGAACGATACAACTCTCCATAAGGGGGACAAAATTCTCCGTCGGGTAAGAAAATGGTTTCTGTTACCGTTAAAGAAGAGACTTGTTCATCTTGTACCGGTTCGATGGTGATTAAATTGCTGGCGTTATAACCTACAGAAATGACGGTTGAACTATCAACGCAAACAGGCTTAAAAGAGAGATCTTTAATAGGATTGCGAGATGTTCGAACTCGACAAGCAACAGCGTTACCGGAGGTACATCCGCGTTGGTCTTTAATGGTAAGTGAAATATTGTAACCCAACCCGGGTTGAAATGTTCGCGAAACAGCTGTTCTTCCAACCACTTCAATCGTTTCGTCTCCTATTTTCCAAATAAATGTAGTTGAATCATCTCCTTGATAATAACTGAAACCTGAATAATTGTATTGCCCATAAGCCACGAATGAAACGGGAGAGTTTGGACAGACATCAATGTATTTATATCCATCAACACCGCAATGGTTAGTGGTATCAAAATGCAACGGTGGAGTGGTTAAATTTTCGTCAAAAAATACCGAAAGCGGTTGACAAGGAGCTGTACAAGAAATGCCCAACTTAAAACCGCCGGCAGTTGTATGTGAAGGTATTGCAGTAATTGTTCCGTTTCCGTTACCATTCCATTGCACCGTTATTTTGTTAGAGCCTTGTCCGGATAGAATGGTTCCGGATTCCGGTGGAGTAATGGTCCATGTATAGGTAGTACCGGCTCCGCCAAGCACTTCGTATGTTTGTGTGCTGTTGGCACATACATCATTGTCTCCTGTGATAGATTCTTGAGGAGCAATGGTATCAGAACAATTGTAAAAAGTAAAAATTTCACGAAAGGTGGTACTTCTGCCGCATTCATTATAATCGCTGACCATGTAATAGCCGTTGGCAGAGTTGATGGTAGCTGCTGTATAGGAATTTTCAATAAAATTTTTATGATTATAAATGGTGTCGCCATTGGGATAAATCCATTCATAAATATCAGCCACCATATCAGTATAAACGTAAGTTATAATATGATTGGTGCCATCGTTGCAGGTTTTGGTATAGCCGTTAATAAAACTGCCGTTGGTAGGTGATAAAGCATCTGCCACAAAATTGATGACAACAGAAGTGTCTGCTGTGTTAAACCATCGTGTTTCAGTTTGTGTGAAAGTATATAGTGTAGAACCGTTAATGATGTAGTCGAACGGTAAAGCTCCCGGTGTAGTATCGCATACATGAATTTCTTCGTAGCCGGTGTTGGGCGTTGTTGGAGTAACATTAAGAATGATATTAACAGCACTATCGCAAGAATACCAAACAGTATGGTTTCCTGCTGTTTGAAACGAGCTATCGCCATAAATAAAAGGCAATTGAACATCGTAAATATTAAAAGTTTTGGTTTGAAAATTGGTGGGAACAGCATGGATATTGAAAGGTAAGTTGATGGCTCCTCCTTTGGTTTTAAAACGTAAAGTGATAGCACCAGACCCCGGAATTTGAGCAATAACGGATGGCGGGTTTACTCCTGCAAAAGAAACAGTGGTACTATTATTGACCCATGATCCGCCGGTTGAACCAATGGAAAATGTAAGGCTGTCAGGGTGAGCCGTGTTGCCGTTATAAAAATATAGCGTGTCATTCTCATCAATATTATAATTTTCTAAAAAAGTAATTTTTATGGCACTATTTGTCGGGTCATTTGAAATAATGGTCATGGTATCGTTACGCCCCGGTCCATAGTTACCATTGAAACCGCCGTTATCGAAAATTGTACCACTACATCCCGTAACGGTGCGGTGTGTTCCCATCATATAGGTTTGAGAAGATAGGGGGAGTTGCATTCCGGCTATCAATAAAAACAAAACAAACGTATGAAACGTCCACTTTTTAATCGATGAAATTGTTATTTTCATTTTTATTAATCATTAATAAATAGTGCTTTAAAAGAAAAATAAAGTGTTTTACTTGTAGAAAAATCTTCTTTTTTTCAAGCCTGCAAAATTAATAATTTATCTACAAAAAGGTAGATTTTTAATAATTTATTTATAATAAGGTGTTTTTTCAATAAAATTTACTTTTATGCGTTAAAAAGTGAAATAATAATGGTGAATGTATAGTTCTTTTTTATGATTTTTTTGCATTTTTTATACAACAAAATCGAAACTATGGACTAGAAATTTGAAATGTAAAAATTATGAAACATATTCTTTCCATCTTATGCTGTATGGTTTTAACTTTATCGTTGTCAGCACAATCGACACTTTTCGAAAAGAACATTCAGAAAGCTGAAAAACAGTTGAATGACGGCTTTCCTAACGATGCCGAAAAGTTGTTGGATTCTACTCTTCAAATAATGCGTTGCAACGATAATGTACCACTTTTTGTAAAAGCCAACATTTTGTATATCACAGCTATTTCAGCATATCAAGAAGATGCTATTCCAAAATCGATCCGACATTTGGAAACCGTTGTAACACAATGTCAGTCGCCGGCAACGGAAATTTTTCACTCCTACTTGGGCGAATTGTACGACCGTTTTCGGGTGAGCGAAAATCGAAAAACAGATGTTGAAAATGACAACGATTTAACCACTTGGTCGGCAGAACATTTGCAACAACAATCGTTGATGCACTATCGAATGTCGTTGAAAAATGTCGGCGTTTCGCAGCAACAATTGATTGAAAAATACAAAATTATTCTTACCGATGAAAACAATCGAATGAATTTGATGCCGACTCTGTACGATGTGTTGGCGATGCGTTTTTTTGAAGCGTGTCAGCATCGAATTTCCATCGAATGGCAACCCGAATTGTTACTGCCGTTGAATGAATTTTTAAAAATTAATGTAGAGCCGGATACAACATTTTCCACATCGTTGGCGGTGTCAGAGTTTCAACGGTTATTGCATTTTCATCTCAACCGCTCGCATCCGGTGATGACGGTCATGTATCCGAAAGATGCTTTGATCTATTTTGATATTTTCCGTCTTCGTTTTTTTGATGAAAATAATCAGAATATCGATTTGAGAATCAAAGCATTGGATTATTTAATGGAAACTTTCAAAAACGAGTCGGCGGTAACGTTAGCCTATTTCGAAAAAGCGCAGTTGTTGAACGATTTACCCTATTCAAGCGAAACCGGCGAAAATCGTTGGTCGAAGGTAGAGGCGATGGAGGTTTGTCGGGCGGCAGTGGCTCTTTTTCCCGATTCGGAAGGTGCCAAAAATTGTGCTGAATTGATGAAGCTTATTCAAGAAAAAGAGGTGGCTGTACGAGTTGAAACAGAAATTCCCGTGCAACGTCCTGCCTTGATGAATGTGAGATATCAAAATATCAAAACTTTGAATTTCAAGGTGTTTCAACTCAACGATATGGAAATAGAATCTTGTATTACTTTGGGTTTGTATCATAATGAAAGCATTTACCAAAATATCATTTCCCAATCGTCTCCGATTTTGTCGTGGGCTGAATCGTTGCTCGAACAAACCGATTTTCGTGAACATTCGACAGAAGTTGAGTTGCCACCGTTAGCATCGGGCTACTATTTGATTTTCAGCTCATTGTCGTCAGAATTAAATCCAAACACCGAATATTCAGTGGCAACAGTGCAGGTGTCTGATATGTTGCCGATGTTGTTGCAGCAAAACGATGAACAACGAAACCTTGTGGTGGTAAATCGTGTCAGCGGTCATCCGTTGAAAGATGTTCAAATTACCTATTATCAACGTAGTAATGAAATGTTGAAACCTTGTGGCAGCTCCAAAACCGATGAAAACGGATGGACGGTTTTACCAAAAATGGAAGAAATACGTTCGGTGTATGTTCAACTGAAATCGGGCAACGATGTTTATTGGAGCGAGTCTGCCTATTTGTACGGTAACCATGCTGATGCTAAAGAAAAAATTGTAACTGATTTATTTACAGATCGTTCTATTTATCGCCCGGGGCAAACGGTTTATTATAAAGGTATTGTTTATCAACGTAGTATAGAGTCGATACATGTTATGCCACATCAATCCGCTACTTTGGTGGTGCGCGATGCCAATTATCAGGAGATTTTTAATAAAGAGGTTACGAGCGATGATTTTGGAAGTTTTCACGGTTCTTTTGTGTTGCCCAACCATTTGCTCAACGGAACGTTGTCGCTTCATGCCAACGATGCTTATCAAACCATTCGTGTGGAGGAATATAAACGTCCGCGTTTTGAAGTTACGATGGAAACACCCACCACCGAGTTGGCTTTAAACGATACCATCGAAATTCATGGTAAATCGATGATGTTAAATGGTTTGCCATTACAAAAAGCGACTGTTCGTTATTCGGTGAATCGCTCTTGTTTTCGTCCATGGCGGTTTTTCTTCTTCGATGTACAAAAAGAGGAGATTTTTTCAGGAACAACGGAAGCACAAGACGATGGAACATTTTTAATGCCGTTTGTAGCAAAGTCGGCTTCCAACGATAACGGAAAATGTTTTTATCGGTTTACCATCTCCGCAGAGGTTGTTGATATGACCGGAGAAGTGCAACAAGCGGAAACCAACGTTTTTATCGGAAAAGAACCGTTGAATGTTCGTTTGTCGGTAGATGATTTTGTGGTACTCAGTGAAAACGATCAAGTACGGTTTGATATTCAAAACACAGAAGATCATTCATTACCGATGGCAGCAACGTTGGCGGTAGAAAAATTGGAATCGTCTTCCAAAATTTTCACGGATCGTCAATGGGAATTTCCGGATACGTTGTTATGGACACGCAAAGAATTTGAGCAAAAATTTCCGAATTTTTGCTACGAAAAATCAAATCAAAGAAAAGGAAAAGAGATCTTTCGTCAAGAATTTGCTGCCGATGCAGCCCGAATTTTCGATTTATCCTCTTTGAATCCTGTTTCGGGCAACTATCGCATTACCGTTTCAACCGTCAATCAATGGGGCGATACCATCCAACAACAATCTGAAATACAAGTTCTTAATAAAAACGATAAAAAATGTAATTTAGCAACGAATGCGTTGTTTTACATCAATCGTTCTTCGGTCGAAATGGGCGATACGGTAACGTTTTATTTTTGTTCCGGAATTAAAGATGCAAAAATGTTGTACATTTTGACTACTTCGGATGGGAAAAGCGAACAAAAATGGCTGAATATCGGCGGCAAAAACGGAACTATTGAGCTACCGACCGGTGAAAATCTAAACAATGATTTTAAGGTCAATGCGTTCATTTTCAGAAATAATCGTTGCTATCAATTTTCAGAACAAATTTCTGTCATCGATCCGACAACGAAGTTAAAGATGGAAATTTCTGGAATTCGCGATAAAACCCAACCCGGAGCCAAAGAGACGTGGCAAGTAAAAATTTCCGACAATGAAGGAAATCCGGTGTCGGCATCCATGTTTTCAGCTATGTACGATGCGGCGTTGGATCATTTTGAACCGCATTCATGGTCGTTTACACCTACAAAATTAGCGAAAAATCTCTCTTTTAATGATGCCATATTTGGTCTAACGTCAAAACAATTTCAAGACTTCAACAAAAATTACCAATTCTTCAATTTTGAATATTTTTCACCTTACTCATTTCAATGGTTTTTGTTTACTTTTTATCGTTATGGAGGTGGTGTTTATTTTGACAGAATTATGGCAAGTCCTCAATATTCACGAAATAACAAAGTTGCTATGCCAATGATGATAGAAGAAACAACCGCTAGTGACATGGAATTTAATGAAGAGGAAGACAGCCGGAAAGAGACAACAACAAAACCGACAATTCGTCAAAATTTCAACGAAACCGCTTTTTTCTATCCCGATGTACGTACCAATGCGGCAGGCGAATTGGTGTTGGAATTTACGATGCCCGAAACATCCACCCGTTGGAATATGATGGGAATTGCCTATACAAAATCGTTGCAAACAGTTTATTATGATACGGTTATTGTTACAAAATCCGATTTTATGGTGCTGCCTAACATACCACGTTTTTTGCGTTCGGGAGACGAATGCCGTTTGACTACACGCATTTCCAACAGCAGCGATCAACCATTGAGCGGTGTTGCTACATTGCATTTAGAAAATCCTGTCAATGGAAAATCGATGAATCATTGTATCGCTGATGAAATTGAAAAACCGTTTGAAGTAGCTGCCGGACAAAGTATTACCGTTTCTTGGATGGTAAAAACGACTACAGAAACCGATTTGTTACAAATGGTGATCTCTGCCAAATGCGGCGATATGACCGATGGAGAAAAACATATTATTCCCGTTTTACCCAATGAAGCGGTGGCTTTGGAAACCGTTGCCATTGAGTTGAGTCAATCCGGAACGCATTCCTATACGTTGGAAAATTTGGGAAATGCCGATGCCGTTCCGCAACATTTGACCATCGAATGCACTACAAATCCGATTTGGTACGCCATTCAATCATTACCCACTTTGATAGAACGTTCTTTCGAGTGCACCGATTATATTTTCAATTCGTTGTATGCCACAATTTTAAGTGGTCATATTTTAAACAGTCATCCCGAAATTAAACAGACTTTTGATATTTGGCGACAAAATGAACCTGATGCTTTGCTTTCCAATTTAGAACAAAATCAGTCGTTGAAAAATATTTTGTTGAATGAAACGCCGTGGGTTAATGAGGCCAAAGATGAAACGGCACGTCAACAGCGATTGGCAACAATGTTTGATGATAATCAATTGAATTACAATAAAAAAACGAATTTAGAGAAATTGCAACAACGACAAACGGGCAACGGTGCATTTATTTGGTTTCCCGAAATGGGCGAAAGCTGGTGGATCACAGAATATATCGTCAACGGAATTGGTAAGCTCCAATCGATGCAACTGGATATGCCGGAATTGGTTGTAATGGCTGAAAAAGCAGTTCAATATTTGGATGCCAAAATGAAGGAGACGAAGACGAAATATCCCGAATCGGTCAAATTTCATTTGAATTATCTCTTTGCGCGTTCTTATTTCATGAATGTGGAAATGGATGATAAAACGAAAGATATTTTCAATGAAATCAAAAGCTATTCGATTAAAAATCACACGAAATTGAGTTTCAATGAACGTGCAAAATTGGCGTTGGCGCTGCAAAGAATCGGAGCAACAGCAGAAGCGAAAAAAATTGCCGTTTCGTTGGATAATTACGGATTGGGTAATCAAAAAACCGGAAAATATTGGCGGACGCAACAAGGCAATGTGATGATGTCGAATATTACTTTAAGTGCTTTAATGGCAGATATTTATAAAAATATTTTGCAAGACGAAAATTCGTTGAAGGAAGTTCAAAAATATTTGATTCGCAACAAACGAACCAACGAATGGATGAATGCCACAGCCACTGCAGATGCCGTTTATGCGTTGTTGTTGGGCGACCATCGTTGGCAACAAGATAATTCGGTCACGTTCCGCTTGGGCGATGTAACGATCTCTTCGAAAGATGAAAAAACACAAGCAGGAAGCGGCTATTTCAAACGTAGTTTTTCGGCAGCAGAAATTCAACCGGCGATGAAAAACATTGAGGTTGAAACTGCTAACGATAATTTGTTGATGGGTGGAATTTATTTGCAATATCAAATTCCGGTGGATAAAATCGCCAAAAGTACAGCAGAAGATTTGACGGTAAACAAACAATTGTATGTTGCACAAATCGAAAACGGAAAAACCGTTTATAAACCGATCAATGAAACAACGAAGCTGAACGTAGGAGAAAAAGTTGTTGTACGTTTGACGATGACAAGCAATCGTGATATGGAATACGTTCATTTGAACGATATGCGAAGCGGAAGTTTTGAACCTGTAGAAACCATTTCGCACTATGTTTGGAACAGCGATTTGGGCTACTATTTTGACATTAAAGATGCGTCAGTTAACCTCTTTTTCGAGCGAGTGCCACGAGGAACGTATGTTATTGAGTATGAATTGTGGGCAACACAAAGCGGCACTTTTTCCAACGGATTTTCGACCATTCAATGTATGTATGCTCCCGAATTTTCAGGAAATAGCGATGGTGAAAGATTGAATATCAGATAGATACAATCGTTTTATAAGAAATGCCCAATAATATCAAATGGTATTATTGGGCGTTTTTATTGTTCATTGCGAGCAACTTACGAAATTGTAAGCAGGGCGATTTTCTTTTCGGGCGAGAGGTAGCTTTTGAAGGAAATTGATGGACGAATAGTTGTGTTCAAAAAAAAGAGGCTTGCCTCTTTTTTTTACCATCCTAACAGTGTGATTCCCACCGTCCAAGGATAAAACTCGGGTCCTTGATTGGCTCGAAACATATTGATGACTGAATAATCAACAAACACATTCAAAATACTATATCCTATCGATAAACGAGCATTGAATTTGACGGGATTGAGGTGAAAATCATCGTGTTGTTTGTAGATTTTGTGTTCGGGAGTGAGTGTTGCAACAGCTTTTCCCGAAATCGGGTCGTTTAAAAATACGGTTTCATCGGGGTTTTCAAATTTCATTTTAGAATGTGTTGTCAAACGAAGTCCGAAGATGCCGCCAAGATTGACATGGAAATTTTTGTTTTGAAATTCAAAAAGTACAGGAATGGTCAGATAATCAACCATTAATTTACTACGAACGGGCAGTCCGCCTTCCACGTAATAACCTTTCAACACAGATGAATCGGGACAAAGAAAAACGTTGCTTTGTAGGCGATAGTTATGCACTTCGTATCCTAAACCGGTAACCATGCCCCATTTTTGCAAACGTTGGCGTTTGGCAAAGGGAATATTAAATTCAATCAAATTGAGATGAAAAGCAATGGATTTTGAAGTGCGTAAATCCATATATTCATATTCTTTCGGAAAATCCATGTTAAAAAGAGGAGTATTATATCCGTTGATTCCCAATTCGATACCGCCCCAATGACCGTTGAATTTCTTACCTTTTCGCGATTGAATATTCACTTGATTGCCGTTAGAAATCATTTCGTGGCTACCAAATCCGATGATATATTTCTTATCGTTCAAATTGGTGAAATCGATGCCCAACAACTTGAATGTTGAAGTATCTTGTGTATGAATTATTTGGTTACCGTCTGCATCGTTATAAATGATGGTTACATCTTTATCGGTAAATGTTTCCGGTTTTCCCAAAACGATAATGGATGCGTAACTATTACAATCTTGGCTGATGATTTTGTCTTTGACGTACACTTTTATTTTTGAAACTCCTGATGCAGAAAGTGTTGCAGTATCATTAGTTTGTTTAGAAGCATAAACATTGGAAGCTCCGTTGGAGGTAATGGAATGATTTTTGGCATTGCCTTTATACACTACATTTGATGCGCCGTCTGCTCGTGTTTGTAGAACATCGAATGCACCGTCAATTAAAACGTTGGAAGCACCTTTGGCATGAACTGTGAATGTTTTGGCTTGAATGGGTGCCGTGGTTGAGAATTTTGATGCACTATTGATGTCTATTTTATCCAAATCGTTGGCATACAAATAAATGGTAGGAGGGATGGTGAAATTTCCTACAACATCTTTATAGCGAATGTTTAAGACGTTTTTGCCGTTTTTCATCGTTTCTTCCACCAAAATATGGTCGATGATTTTTGAATCGGCTGAAATTTTCACCAATTCTGTTGTGTCAGACGGTGTGTAAATGATGTTGAAAAATCCATCAGCATCCAACGAAAAAGGTTGATGGTTCAATAGTTGAAAAACAGAATCCAACAATTTGGCTTTCATATAGTCTTTGGACCTTAAAGTATCGTAAAAGACATCAAAGTTTTCAAGATCCAAGTATTGAAATAAGGTGTCTCTATTGAACAAATTCGAAGTGGTGTCGGATAATTTTTTTTGTAAAATTTTCATTTGTTCGTCAAGATCTTCCATATCCAATTCAAAATTTTGGTGATTGATTTCAAAATCTTGCAACGAAATTTCTAATTCGTTCATTATGGAATCGAAGTTGTAGTCTGTTTCTAATCGGTCGGTGAAAATAACGTCTTCGTTGAATTTTATCACATAGACTTTTGTTTGAGTGGTGTCGCCGGCTTTTGCCCAAAAAGCAGAAAGCAGAATGACTAAAATTAATAAGATTCTTTTCATGGCTTCTAAAATTTAATGTTTGTTTGTAAGACTTTTTTGAGGTCAAAAAGTTACAATGATCGAAAAATTTGATTAATTTTTTGCCAGCTGTCCGGTAGAAATAGCCGTTTTCTCTGCAGCATAAAACAAAGATTTTACCAATCTTGATAAATTATTTTCCGGTTCTTCCGATGATGAACTTTGCTCTTGTAACATTTTGGCTGTTTCAATATCTTGAGCCAATTGTGCAGCTTCGTAGCGATAATTGAACTGAACGGGTGTTGGAGCCAAATCAATTTTTTCGCAAGATCTCAATTCGAGCGTTGCTATTGTTTCATTAGTGGAACGCACTTTATTATTATAGCGCGAATTGTGATTTTTTATCGGTTCATCGTTGGTTATTCCCATTGTAGGCGATGGTGTGATTTCTTCTTGAACAGCCATTTCTTTTTCCTCCACGAGAATATTTTTTGAGGAAGCGGGAGTAATAATGGAATCTATTTCTTCTTGAACCAATGATTGTTGCGTTGGTGTTGTTATCGGTTGAATAAAAAACTTGAACAAGAAAAACAGGGCAAAAACGGCGGCAATGGCAGCTACGCTGTAGGAAAAAAGACGATAAAATGGAATTTTTTGCGATTTTTTTAACGAATCTTTGTCGGTGAAAACAATTTTTTTGTCGGGTTGCAAAAATGTTTTTTCAAATTGTTCAAATTCGTTTTTTAAATGAGGATTTTTGGCAATAAAATCAAAAATTTCATCTTGCTCTTGTTCCGATAAATCACCTTCGTAAAAAGCGATGAAACGTGTGGTGTAGTTGTTTTCGTTGATGCTTCCGATAGCGTTGATGAAAGATTTTTTCAATTGGTTACGACCTTCAAAAACAATGCTTTTATCCGGTTTTAAGGATTCTAAATCGTCTGCAATAAAAGTTTCCCATTCCATTTTTAAATCGGGATTTTCTTGCAAAAATCGCATTAGTAAAATGCTATCCTCTTGCGATAGGTTTCCTTCCGAATAGTCCAAAAAGAAGATTTCGTAGTTATTGCGATTGATTTTATGTTGATTTTCCATGGCATTACACTTTTTAAACAACGAATTAAATCACATTTTCAGGTTGACCGATATATTGTTTCAAAAATAATCGGGCACGATAGATATAAACTTTCACCTGAGCTTCTTTCAATCCGGTGATTTTTTCGATTTCCTGATAACTGTAACCTTCGTAATCACGAAGCAACAAAACGGACTTTTGGTCTTGAGGAAGTCGTTCAATGGCATGATGCAGAACCTCTTGTACATCAAAATTGGTTGGATATACAACGTTTTCGATGGGAGTGGATTCATCCATTAGTGGTTCTCGTTCGTGTTGATGAATGGTATCTATCATCAAATGATAGGCAGTTGTAAACAAATAGGATTTGGAAGATTCTCCATTGATTTCGGTAACTTTTTCCCACATTTTCAAAAACGATTCCTGCACAATATCATGGGCAGATTCGCTATCTTTGATGCTTTTAAGCACAAAACGATAAACAGAATCGCTATACAAATCTACACATCTATTATATTCAGCAACAGTCACTTTTATACCATTTTTTATAAAACGAACGTTTTATTCGGGTGCAAATGTACCTAAAATCAAAATCTAAGACGGTTTAGAATGGAAAAAGTTACAGAGAAATAAAAAAGTCGTCATTGACGACTTTTGGAGGTAACGAGCGGAATCGAACCGCTGTCAACGGTTTTGCAGACCGGTGCCTAACCTCTCGGCCACGTTACCGATTGAGGGTGCAAAGATAATGCTTTTTATGAAATGATTTGATGTTTTGAAAAAATTTTTTTATTTCATGAAAATAAACAAATTAAAAAGAAGTAATTCGTTGGAAATAAAATAAAAACAGCAATTTCATATTTGAAATTGCTGTTTTTTTGGAGTAATTGTTGAGATTATCTATTGTTCTAAAAGCCAACGTTCAGCTTCAATAGCAGCCATACAGCCTGTTCCTGCAGCAGTAATGGCTTGACGGAATCGGGTATCTTGAACATCGCCGGCAGCAAATACGCCCGGAATATTGGTCTGTGTGCTCCCCGGTTTTGTCATGATATAACCTGCAGCATCCATTTCAATTTGTCCTTTAAAAATTGCTGAATTGGGTTTGTGTCCGATAGCAATAAAAACGCCATCCAATTTCACATCGGTGATGGCTCCTGTTTTGATATTTTCGACTTTTATACCGGTCAGCACTTTGTCGAATCCGTCTTTTTCACCGACAAATTCCACAATGCGGCTGTCCCAAATCGGTTCAATGTTGGGCGTGCTGAGTACACGTGTTTGCATAGCTTTCGAGGCACGCAATTCGTTACGGCGATGGATGAGATATACTTTTTTACAAAGGTTGGCAAGGTAGGAGGCCTCTTCGCAAGCAGTGTCGCCGCCGCCTACAACGGCAACTTCTAAACCGCGATAGAAAAAACCGTCGCAAGTGGCACATGCCGAAACGCCGCTGCCGTTATATTCTTTTTCTGATTCAATGCCCAACCATTGTGCTGATGCTCCGGTGGCAATGATGACGGTTTCTGCTTCAATTTCTGTTCCGTCTTCTACAGTAACATGAAAAGGACGATTAGAAAAATCGACTTTGGTAATAATTCCGGTACGAATATCGGCTTTAAAACGGAGTGCTTGATTTTTAATTTCTTCCATCATAGCCGGTCCGCTGATGCCGTTAGGATAGCCCGGAAAGTTTTCGATTTCAGTGGTGATTGTCAGTTGACCGCCCGGTTGAATACCTTGATACAAGATAGGTTTCATATCGGCACGTGTGGTATAAATGGCTGCGGTATAGCCGGCAGGACCCGAGCCGATAATTAGACATTTTGTGTGTTCTGTGTTCATAGAAAAATATTTTAAAAAAAGGGGATGTTGAAGCATCCCCTTTAGTTATTAATTGATTTGCTTATTTATAAAGTTTTAATCACTTTAGCGGTTTTGCTATTTTGTCCATAAACCACTCTAATCAAATAGATACCGTCGTTATAATTAGAAAAGTCGATGGTGTTGATATTTTTGCCGGCTTGTAAGAAAATATCTT
>JAQUSR010000041.1 GCA_028710155.1 Bacteroidales bacterium
GAAGTGGATAAACTGAATCAAGCCGATGCCATGATTTTCCAAACCGAAAAACAGCTGAAAGAGTATGGCGACAAATTGCCCGCCGACAAAAAATCAGAATTAGAAGGAATTTTGGCAGAATTGAAAACAGCCCATTCCAACAAAGATATTTCAGGCGTTGATGCAGCGATGAACAAAATGAACGCTATCTGGCAACAAGCTAGTCAACAAATGTATCAAAATGCCGGACAAACCGGACAACCTAACGATGCTAACGCTGACAACCCACAAGCCGACAACAACACCCAACAACAAGGCGGCAAACCAAACGACAACGTTGAAGATGCCGACTTTGAAGAGGTGAAATAAGGTATAAATTCATGGTTATTGGTTATCAACAATAATTAATAAAACAGAAGAGGTGTGTAATTCTTTGAGTTACATGCCTTTTCTTATTTGTGGTTATGTTTTCAGATATAACCAATGGATTGAAATCAATTATATAACACAAGTTTGTGATCGATTTGATGCTATTTTCGTTGTTGATTTTACTACACAAACAACCATTTTTTGTGTTTTAAATACATCATTTTTCTCAATTGACCAATTACTTTACAATAATCAGCACCCATTCTAACCGACAAAACTGTGTATTTACACAAAAATATCGGATATTGCTTGATTAATTCTAATTTATTTTTACCTTTGCAGCCGACAAAAATGTGTAAATACACAAAAATATCGGATGCAAATATGAAAATAGAAAGAAATTATTACCTAAACAAATTGATTGACCATCGAGAGAACGGGCGAATCAAGGTTATCACAGGAATACGTCGTTGCGGAAAATCAGTTCTTCTTTTTGATATTTTCGGTGATTATCTCCTAAAGTCCGGTATCAATGAGAATCAAATTATAACTATGCGCCTCGACGAAATAACCAATTTACGTTATCGCAACCCGATGGAACTTGACCAATATGTTCGTGAGATGATCATTGATAAGCATCAACAATATTACATATTTATTGATGAGATACAAGAGGTAAAACCCATACAGAATCCATGGTTTAAAGACAAAGATGAGAAAATCGGCTTTGTTGAGGTACTTCTTGGTTTCTTGAGTCTTAAAAATGTAGATGTATATGTTACCGGCAGCAATTCGAAGATGCTTTCTTCAGATATTATGACTGAATTCAGGGACAGAGGTGACGAAATTCATGTAAATCCACTAACTTTCAAAGAATATTATGATGCTTACGAAGATGATAAACGCAATGCTTGGCGAGATTTTATCACTTATGGCGGACTCCCGAAAATTATGTCAGAAAAGAAACCGGAAGATAAAAGCAATTATTTACAATATTTGATTAAAAAAACCTATCTCGCTGATGTTATTGAACGTAACAAAATTAAAAATAACAAAGATGTACTTGACGATTTGCTCAATATCATTGCCAGCAACATAGGTTCACTCACCAATCCCACAAAGTTGGAAAACACTTTTCAAAGTGTTAAAAGAAAAAAGGTAAACGATACAACTATAAGTACTTATCTAGATTATTTTTCTGATGCGTTTTTAATCCGTAAAGCCTATCAATTTGATGTTAAAGGCAAAAAGTACATCAATACGCCCATGAAATACTACTTCTCAGATATAGGTCTGCGGAATGCTCAACTGAATTTCCGACAGCAGGAGGAAACTCATATCATGGAGAATGTGATTTACAACGAATTGTCAGCACGCGGATTTAATGTTGATGTTGGAATTGTTACTATCTTTAATAAAGATCAAGAAGGAAAAACCAAACGCTCAAAGTTGGAGATAGATTTCGTCGTAAACAAAATTGATAAGCGATGTTACATCCAGTCTGCTTTTGCACTACCAAACGAAGACAAACGCCTGCAAGAGACAAACTCTCTACTACGCATTAACGACTCCTATAAAAAGATTGTTGTTGTTCGTGAAAACATCATTCCGTGGTACGACGAAGATGGCATTTATTACATTGGTGTAGAAGATTTTGCATTGAAGTTTATTGATGAACTAACAGAAAATATATAATGAAATATTGCTGTCCGGTAATAATTTAAACGACAAAACAATTAGATTACTCATGCCGCTGACATATTACCATAGCAAGCAAAGAAAAACAGAAGCACTTACAACTGACTACGAAATCTAAACAAAAAAGAGTGTTGCAATGTTGTTGTAACGCTCTTAAAACTACCTTTGCATCGCAAAAAAGATGTAATTTCTGTTATGAAAAAGTGTATTTTATGTTTTGCAGATTATAATTAATGGATAAACTCACGCCCGAACAAAGGCATAAAAATATGCAAGCAGTAAAAAGCAGAGGTTCAAAAATTGAACTTTTACTTGGCAAAGCATTGTGGAATTTAGGTTATAGATATAGAAAAAATGATAAAACCGTTTTCGGTAAACCTGATTTTACATTTAAGAAACAAAAAATCGCAATTTTTTGTGATGGTGAATTTTGGCACGGGCGCGATTGGGAAATTCAAAAAACAGAAGTAAAATCGAATCAAAATTTTTGGTTCAATAAAATAGAGAAAAATATTAAAAGAGACCAAGAAGTAACAGAAATATTACAACAACAAGGTTGGAAAGTGTTGCGCTTTTGGGAAACTGATATTATAAAGAATTTAGACAACTGTACAGAACAGATTCAAAATATTATGACTAATAAACAAGTAACAAATATCAAAGCAGAACCGCTGTTGGAAATAATTAAACGGAAATGTTTAAATCAATCAGACGGTAATACACTCAACGAGCGTATGGCAATTGCCACGCATAATTATTTTTCAACAAAAGAAAATGTTGAAGCAAAGCCAAATAAACCAAATCTGTTATTTCCAGAGCTGTTTGACGTCCCTTTTAAAGCACAAGAAAACCAAAAATTTACCTTTATCGACCTTTTTGCCGGCATTGGCGGATTTAAGATTGCAACTCATCATCTATAAAAAGTATTATATGAACAAGCCTTGGAGCAGAGAAGAAACAATAATAGCATTCAATGTTTATTGTAAAATTCCTTTTAATTGTAGTAGTAAAACCAATCCAACGATCATTAAATATGCTAATATCATTGGCCGTTCTCCGAGCGCATTAAATATGAAAATTGGCAATATTGGTCGTTTGGACCCTGATTTAAAGATAAAAGGCATTTCAGGACTTACGCATGGTGCACAAATGGAAGAAGAAGTTTGGAATGAGTTTTATCGAAATCCTGAATCTCTTGCTTTTGAAAGTGAACGATTAATAGCACAGTTTGCCAATAAAAATATTGAGGAGATATCTTCTATTCGAATAGATGATTTGCCACAAGGAGTAGAACGAGAAACTATTATTAAACAGCGTGTTAATCAATCATTTTTTCGCGCAACTGTAATGAGTGCTTATAATTTTCGTTGTTGTATTTCAGGAGTTGGCAATCCCGAATTGTTAGAAGCTTGTCATATCTCTGAATGGTCACAAGACCCTGTGAATAGGCTCAATCCAAAGAATGGTATTTGTATGAATACGTTTTTTCATAAAGCTTATGATAAATATTTGATGTCCATTACTCCAGATTTTGATATCATCATCTCAGACAGATTGTTAGACAATGTAATGGAACAGCATTTCAAAGACTATTTAATGACGTTAAGAGGCCATAAAATAACCATGCCTGAAAAGTTTACACCTCAAAAAGATTTTTTGGAAATTCACTATCATCAATTTAAAACCAATGCTTGGATTTAACTTAAAATCTCAATTAGGCGCTGCTTCAACGTTACTGAAAGCGGGAAAAACAACTAATTTTATTTATGACATTCAGAATGTGTCATTATCGGCAAGTCAAATCGAAACGATAAATCAAATTGACAGCAGTTCAAACATCAAAGACCGCATTTCTGAAATTGAACGACTTGGCGGACAGTTGCAATACAAAACAATGGAACGCGAAATTTTCAAAAACAATTTAACGCTCATTGACAGCTTATTACCGAATATTTTAGCCGATTATTTGCAAATATACTTTTCAACTGGTTTATCTTCAATCAAACAAATTACCAGAAAGTTGGAAGATGAAAACCCGCTACAATTTGACACAACAAATAAACATAAATACTACGAGTATAAAATAAAACGCTTCTTGGTCGATGTTGCACTTGGCCTAATGCCGTCAAAAGTTTGGGACGGGAAATACGATGCAACGGGCGGTTATTTGATAGTAAAAGAAGATGGAGAAATTGTTTGTTACCATATCTACAACAAAAATGATTTTGAAAATTATTTGTTCAACAACACAAAATTTGAAACCGCCAGCACTACTCGCCACGGCTTTGGATTAGTAGAAGAAATTGATGGGAAACAACTATTTAAACTCAATTTGCAAATACGTTTTATTAAATAAAACCTTTGCATAATGCACCACTACACCCTCAAACTCAAAATTTACAAATATTCAGTTCTCAAATGGATCGAAAAATGCACGCTTTGTGCCGCCGACAGAACAGAGGCAAAGCATAAAGCAAAAGATCTTATAAATTCCACCCAATGGGCAATGGATTTGACTGTTGTTCCTGACCTATGAACATTAACCCTTTACAAACAATTAAAAACTTTTTAATCTGCACCCATTCTAACCGACAAAACCGTGTATTAATACAAAAATATCAGATGAGAAACACCAATGCTTTGGTTTCAACAATCTCTTTTCATTTTTTTGAAGAATTATTTCTTCGTGAAGAAGGCGTATTCAAAAATTTCATAAAAATCTTTTTTCATCAATTCGTTTTTCTATACCTTTGTGGCTCGAAAAAATCTTATTTAGTATGAAAAAATTTTTATTGTTATTCATTGCATTTTCGTTGCTGACTGTTGTTGTCAATGCCAAGTCTATTTCAGAAAATGAGGCAAAAACAGTAGCACAAACACACTGGAAATCAGTTGCTTGTTTGAAAGACAACAACTGTTTTACATCGGTTTACAGTTCTCCTGAACTTTTCATTTTCAATGTACAACCACAAGGCTTTGTGATTGTTGCTGCCGACAATAACGTGAAACCCGTTTTGGGCTATTCTGCCGAAAATTCTTTTAATGTCAACTACATGGCACCGGCATTGAAAGCATGGTTGCAACATTGCGAACAAGATATTCGTTATGTCGTTGAAAATAATATAGTTGCAACGGAAGAAATTCAAAAAATGTGGCGTTGCTATTTAGCCGGCGAACGCTCAACAGCAAAATTCGGAAAGTCGGTATCGCCATTGGTGCAAACCGCTTGGGATCAAGGTTGTTATTACAACACCTATTGTCCGCAAGATGACCGCGGACAATGCGGACATGTTTGGGCGGGTTGTCCGTCAATTGCCATGGGACAAATTATGAAATATTGGAGCTATCCCGAAACGGGTAACGGGGCGCACTCCTATTACGATTATTACGGCTACGGCGAGCAATCGGCTGACTTTGGTGCTACCACCTATCGTTGGGACGAGATGCCCAAAAAGTTGAACAGCGGAAGCAGCGAAGAAGCCGTTGATGCGGTGGCTACTTTGGTGTATCATTGCGGCGTGGCTACCGAAACGGTTTATCATTACAACGGCAGCGGTGCTTGGAATATTGAAGCCGAAAATCCTATCTGTGTTGAATCGGCATTAAAAGCCTATTTCGACTATAAACCAACTATGCAAGGACGTTTCAAAGATGATATGACGGAAGAGGAATGGTTGAACATTTTGATTTCTGAATTGGATGCCGCTCGTCCGATGATGTGTGTAGGCTGCGTCGGACCTTTACCGACAGATGGCGGACACACCTACGTTTGCGACGGATACGACAGCGACGAAATGTTTCATTTCAACTGGGGTTGGGGCGGATCCGGTGACGGTTTCTTTAACATACACAACCTCAATCCTATGGGCTACCATTTCGACTATCAACAAGAGGTGCTTTACGGCATCGAACCGATGAATCTTCCTATCGCCGTAACTGAAAACGACTCTTATTCGATAACCATCAGCCCGAATCCTACCAACGGAAAAATCCATATTTCGAAAGTTGAAATTGCCAACATCGAAGTTTTAGACATCAACGGAAAAACAATAAACGTTCGTCAAAACAACAATTCCATCGATTTATCAAATTGCATTTCAGGGATTTATTTCATAAAAATTACTTCCAACGACGGAAAAACCATTTTCAAAAAAGTGGTCAAAGAATAGACTGATTTCGGTGGATCGTTTTGCTGAAACAAAACACCAACTTCATTAAAAATAAACGCCCCAAAATCGGGGCGTTTGTTGTTTTCATTAACTGCTTTTCCAAAGAAATTATTCCTTTATAGCTCTATTTTTCATTCTCCATTTATACCATTCAAAACCAAATATTCCGAAAAATCCACAGAGGGCACTTAAAACGCCTTGCCAAATAGTGATGGGATCGAATTGAAATAGATTTTGCAAAAACGGAATGACGTTCGCTAACACCAAAAACAAAGAGGCACTCACCACCATCCATTTAACGGTTCCGTTGTGCGTTGCCAAAATTTGAAAAATGTTTTTCGACCACGAACGATTAGTGAAAATGACTCCTATATTTCCGGCAATCAACGCAATGAACGACAAAGCACGTGCTTGTCCTTCGGGCATATTCCAATAAAACAATCCCAACAAATAGATGGCCAACACAATCGCTAAAATGGAGATGCCTTGCATGCAGCTGATTAAGATTTTCCGTCCCGTAAAAAAGGCTTCTTTTCTACTTTTGGGCGGTCGTTGCATGATGTTGTCTTCCTCTTTTTCGGCTTCAAAGATGATGGAACAAGCCGGATCGATGATGAGTTCCAAAAACACAATATGCACAGGCCACAACAACAGCGGCATATTGCCAAAAAATACGGGAATGAGCGAAAGACCGGCAATAGGAACGTGAATGGCAAAGATGTAAGCTAAAGCCTTTTGCAGGTTGTCGCAGATGCGTCTTCCCATTTTCACGGCACCAACGATGGAGGCGAAATTGTCGTCTAACAGCACTAACGAAGAGGCCTCTCTCGCCACGTCTGTACCTTTTTCGCCCATGGCAATGCCGATGTGTGCCGACTTCAACGCGGGTGCATCATTCACGCCGTCTCCTGTCATAGCCACCACTTCATCATTTTGTTTTAAAGCATTTACAATCTTCAATTTCTGTTCGGGAACGACTCTTGCAAAAATGTTTACGGTTTGAATTCTACGGCTCAACTCCTCGTCGCTCATCGTTTTTAACTCAAAACCGGTGATGCACTCGCTCCAATTATTCAAACCGATTTGCCGCCCGATGTTTTTAGCAGTTACAGGATAATCGCCGGTGATCATAATCACGCGGATGCCGGCTTTGTGGCACTCTTCCACCGCCAACGGAACATTGTCGCGAATGGGGTCTGCTAAACCTATCAATCCCACAAATTCAAAATCAAAATCGTGCTGAATTTCAGGAATCGCCAAAGTTTCGATGCGACCTTTAGCCACTCCTAAAACACGAAGTCCGGCATTAGCCATCGTTTCCACCTCTTTTGCCAAACGCTGTTGCTCGTCAACCGACAAATGACACAAATCGAAAATGGCTTCGGGCGCACCTTTGGCTGCCACCACCTGCCAGTCGCAATTGTTACAAGTGAACACGCGCGACATTGCCAACAACTCTTTCGAAAGCGGATATTCTTTGACCATTTTCCAATCGTGATGAATATGTTCGGTGTTGGAAAGCTGTTCTGTTCCCATCTTCGTGATGGCTTTCTCCATCGGATCAAACGGATCTATTTGACTGGAAAGGATTCCGTATTCGATGATTTCGTGAAACTCTTCGGGTAACGATTCGGTTTTTGACGGTGTAAAAAAAGCGTCTCCATTATACAAACAAGTAACCGTCATTTTATTCTGTGTCAATGTTCCCGTTTTGTCGGTACAAAGCACGGTGGCAGAACCCAACGATTCGATGACTGCAGGTCGGCGTGTCAACACATTCTTTTTTGAGATACGCCATGCTCCCAAAGCCAAGAAAATGGTCAACACCACCGGAAACTCTTCGGGCAACATTGCCATTGCTAAAGTAATGCCGGCTAAAAAACCTTGCAACAAATCGCCACGCGTGAGGTAATACAACCCGACTACCAATAAACACAAAACAGCACCAAAAATCGTCAGCTTTTTGACCAAAGATCCAATTTCGCGATTCAGTTTTGTCGGCTCTTCTTTCACCTCTTCGAGAGAACGTCCGATATGCCCGATTTGTGTATGGATTCCGATGGCAGAAACGCGTGCCATTCCGCTGCCTTGAACAATCATAGAGCCGGAATAAACAAACGGTCGGTTGTCGCCGTCCGGGTGCGTATCTTCCTCGCTACCGGTAAATTCTGTTTTATGCACCGACACCGATTCGCCCGTAAGCAACGATTCGTCCACCAACAAATTGACACACGAAAGCACTATAGCATCGGCAGGCACACGGTCGCCTTCACGCAATACGATGATGTCGTCTGTAACCACTTCTCTACCGGCAATTCGCTGCTCAATACCGTTACGAACGACAACAGCTCGCGGACTTGCCAAATCTTTGAGGGCATCCAACGCTTTTTCGGTTTTACGCTCCTGAAAAAACTCAATGCCCATAATGACCACCACAAAACCCATCAACATAATACCTTCCTGAATGTCGCCTAACAACAAATACAACGTGCCACAAGCCACTAATAAAATGAACATCGGCTCTTTCAAAATCCCTAACGCAATGCCCCAAATCGACTTCGTTTTTGACGACGGCAACTCGTTGTATCCCTCTTGTTGATGTTTTCGAACGACTTCTTCGTCTGTTAAACCTTTATATTTATTGCTTTCAATATTCATAATTTGTTTGATTTTATAGATTTACCATTGATAAAAAATTACCATTGTTTCACCATTTTTTCTAAAAGAAGTAACAATTGTTCCAACTCTTCGGGTTCGAGATTTTCACTCATCAATTCGGCAAAACAACGGTGCGCATATTGGTGCATATTGTTGATGCTTCTCCCCTTTTCCGTTAAATGAAGATGCGATGTTCTTCGATCTTCATCCGATTGAACCTTAATCAAATACTCTTTTTCAACCAACTTATCCAACGCCACTGTAACCGTTGGTTTGGTGAGTTGCAACGCCGAAGCCAGCTCGGTGATGTTGGGATTTTGAAGCGAGTTCATCACCTCAAGATAGTGCATTTGTGTTAAGGTAAGTTCTTGTAAACCATAATGTTCTTTGGCAAGTTCTTCCATTTCGCCCAACGTGTGTGAAATTTTGGAGATAATCGTAATAATTCTATCCATTTTGTTCATATTTTTGCGGGTGCAAAAGTAATTAGAAAGTACTAACTAACAAATTTTTTTATCAACAGCTTTTGGTAATAAATCATCACATAGAAACCGATATAAATAATTGAATAATATTTATTTAGGATTTTTTGACAGTGAATGATGTAACACCAATCGGCGCCATTGACAGGTATGCTTGTCGCCGAAAATCGATGGAAGCTGTTCCAATTTTATATTTTTTTCGGCATCTGCTCAAAAAAAAGAAAGATTTCACGGCTACACTTGAAACCATCTTCGAATTTGATTACCTTTGCATCCAAAATTCATGTGTTTCCCGAAAAAATTGACTTGAGATGAAAACATTTTTATTATTATTCACATTGATGACAACACCTATTTCTTTGATACAAACTCCGAAAACAGGATTTGACAAAGAACGGTGCGTATTTATTAAACAACAATCAAGCAGTGGACTGAAAGAGACACCCTTGTATGGAAAAGTGAAGGTGGTTGAATATTTTGCCGATTTTAAAGTCCAAATCGTTTCATCGTTTCCCGACCTTAGAGTAAAATCTTGTCATTTTGCCTCTTCGTGCGGTGAGTGGGAATTTGTAGAGAGTTTTCCGGATTTTACCGTTCAATTTGTGGAATATTTTCCTGACTTTACTATTCAATTTGAGGATTAAACACGATCCGATACTGAAATAACTTTGATCGAAGTATTTCTTTCAGCATCAAGTTTTAGCAGTCAGAGTTGCAACATTTTCCCGTTGAACTTTTTCCGTTATCACAACATTTTTGGCTCTTTCATTCATTGAAACGCACTTGTTTTAAACACACTAAATGTTTCTTTGTGCTTTCAAATAATGATTGAAATTTAGTGCGAATTTAAAACCAAATTTTCACGCTTTTCAAATCGGAATCGGAGGAAGATTTTCCGAATTGAATGACAAATTCACCATGTTTTAGCTCCATTTTTTGCGTTTCGTCATTAAACGAATGGAAATATTTTTCAGGAATTTCAAATGCAACATTTTTTGTAGCTCCTGACGGAATGAAAACACGATTAAATCCGACCAATGTCTTTTGGGGAGCATTCGGATCATTGGGGTTTTGGAGATAAATTTGTGCCACTTCTTCTCCATCAACTTTACCCGTGTTTTTGATCGCAATCTCAATCCGACATTTTGTTGAGTCTGTCGTCACTTTTTTCAACAAATATTTAAAAGTGCTGTAACTCAATCCAAAACCAAACGGGTAGAGTGGTTTTTGTGTCATATAGCGATAGGTGCGATTTTGCATGGAATAATCTTCAAATGGCGGCAGCTGATCGACTGATTGATAAAAGGTTACGGGAAGACGTCCGGCCGGATTGCAGGTACCGAATAACACATCAGCCAAAGCCGTTCCAGCCGCTTGTCCGCCATACCAAGCATTGATGATAGCATCCAAATGGTCGTTTTCCCAATTCAATGCGATGGCACTGCCTGTGCAAAGTACCAAAATAATAGGTTTTCCTGTTGATTTCAGCTGTTGAAGCAGCGTTTTTTGTACTTTCGGAAGTTCCAAATCGGTGCGGTCGCCATGAGAAAAACCTTCAAAGTCGGTTTTTAATTCTTCACCTTCTAGTTGTGGCGAAATTCCGCCAACAAAAACAATCACCTCCGATGTGGCAATTTGTTGCCAAAAATCGGTCGGTGGTGTATATTGGTTTTCTATCAAATCGCAACCTTTGTCAAAGTAAATTTGACAATTTTTTGGTTTTTCGGCCATGATACCTTGCAAAAAAGTGGTTGTATGCGAAGGTGTTCCGTTGTAGTTTCCCCACAACATTGTAGAATCGTCGGCATTAGGACCGATCACGGCAATTTTTTTCGTTTTCTCGGATAAAGGTAAAATATGCTTTTCGTTTTTCAGAAGTACGATGCTTTTTTGAGCCATTGTCAGAGCCATTTTTCTATGAGTCGGACAGTCAACGGTATCCATTGAAATTGAACTCCACGGAACGAGGCTGTCGGCATCGAACATTCCCAACTCGATACGAGCTTTCAAAACGCGAAAAAGTCGTTGATGAATCAGCGAATCTGTCAGAAAATCGGTTCCGGCAATGCTTTTCAGTGCTGCTAAACTGTTACCGCATTCCAAATCAATTCCGCTGTTAAAAGCATCGGCAACAGCAGCTTTTTGCGTGGTGTGTGTTTCGTGTCGCGGAATGACGGAATCGCGTTGCCAAAAATCGTGAATTGCCCAACAATCACTGACAATCAATCCGTTAAACTTCCATTCGTTACGTAAAACGGAAAATAAATTTTCGTTGGCACAACAAGGGTCACCGTTCAATCTATTGTATCCACACATCACCTCTTGAACGTCTGCTTCTTTGACCAAACTTTCAAAAGCAGGCAGATAAGTTGTTTGCAAATCGCGTTCAGAAACGATTGCATCAAATTGATGTCGAATGCCTTCCGGACCGCTATGTGCTGCAAAATGTTTGGCACAAGCGTGCGTTTTGAAATAAAAAGGATGGTTTCCTTGCAAACCTTTTACGGCGGCAATGCCCATGCGAGCGGTCAAAAACGGATCTTCTCCGTAGGTTTCCATGCTTCGTCCCCAACGAGGATCGCGAACAATGTTGATGTTGGGAGTCCAAAAAGTCAAACCGTGATAATCGCCATATTCTTTGTTACGTTGAGCTTCGTTGAATTTAGCTCTTGCTTCGTCGCTAATAATAGAAAAGGTTTGAAACATAGCCTCTTCGTCGAAAGTGGCAGCCAACGCGACGGCTTGCGGAAAAACAGTGGCTGTTCCGGCACGTGCAACGCCATGCAGTGCTTCGTTCCACCAACTATAAGGCGGAATTCCTAAACGTTCAACGGCAGGCGATTGATGTTCTAAAAGTGCTACTTTTTCTTCCGTATTCAATCGTTGTATCAAATCGTTAATACGTTCTTCAACGGGAAGTTTATTATCTTGAAACGGAAATGGTTGTGCAACAACCGAGCCGACTATAAACCAAAAAATCGAAAAACAAAAAAGCGGTTTCATTAGATTCAAATTCAATGTGAGTGATAAGGCTGCAAAAGTAACATAATATGTAATTGGCTTCTCTCCAATTTTGTAGTCCATCTGCTTTGATTGAACAACAAAAAAAGTCTGCCAAAACATCTATTCAATCTTTTCGATTTTTGATACAATATTGTTGTTCATCATTTTAAGCGAATATTTTTTATCATCTATTCATTGAACGATCTGAAATTTTTCTTTTGATACTACCAATTGATCATGTCGGTTTCAACATTTTTCATTGCAAGAATCATTCGATTTAAAAATATCATTTTTCTAAAAAAACGTTGTTTCGATTTACTTAAATCTTTGTACCTTCGCACACCGTAAGAAAAAAGAAAGAAATCATGTCTAAGAAGAATATCGCATTAATTTCCGGCGGCAATTCCGGAGAATATCAAATTTCAATCAGTAGTGGAAAAGAAGTTGTTAAAACTATTGATAATAATAAGTTTAACGTTTATCCCATTATTTTGCGCGGCAAAGATTGGTACTTTAAAACTGAAACCAACGAACATATTCAAATCGATAAAACCGATTTTTCATTAACGCTTAACGGCACAAAAATTCTCTTCGATGCTGTGTTTGACGCCATTCACGGCACACCCGGCGAAGACGGAATGTTGCAAGGCTACCTTGATATGATGAGCATTCCCTACACATCATGCAATCACACCGTTTCGGCATTGACGTTTCACAAAGGATTTTGCAATATGATTGTGAGAGAAGTAAATGTTGTCAACGTTGCCAAATCGCTCCTCTTCACTTCTGATGAAAATCCCGATTTCGACAATATCATTTCAGAAATCGGGTTGCCTTGTTTTGTAAAACCGGTTCGTAGCGGCTCCAGCGTAGGTGTTTCAAAAGCTAAAACAAAAGAAGAGTTGATGTTAGCTATGGAACGTGCTTTTCAGGTAGATAGCGAAATTATGGTGGAACAATTTATCAAAGGTCGCGAGCTGACATGCGGCACCTCCAATTTACCTCAATTTCCTAAAACGCTGCCATTAGCCGAAATCATCAGCAAGCACGAATTTTTCGACTATGAAACCAAATATAACGGATCGCTAAATCAAGAGGTGATTCCGGCTCCCATTTCCGATGAATTGACTCAGCAAATTCAAAAAATTTCGGAACTTTTATACAAAAAATTGCGTTGTTCGGGCATTGTCCGTTTCGATTATATTGTTACCGAAAAAGATGAAATCTATTTCTTAGAAGTCAATACCATTCCGGGAATGACCGGAGAAAGTATCGTTCCGAAGATGGCACAAAAAGCGGGATTCAGTACCACAGATTTATATACACTTCTAATTAACAACGTTTTAAATAAATAATTTTTAAGTATGATTAAATCCATGACCGGTTTTGGCAAAAGCATTGTGCAATTGCCCAACAAACTAATAATTTTTGAAGTAAAAGCTGTTAATAGCAAAACATTAGATATCACATTGCGTCTTTCTGCTAATTACAGAGATAAAGAGACTGCTGTTCGCACATTTATTTCTCAATTTTTGGAACGAGGAAAAATTGAATTTTCGATGACTTCCGAATTTTTGGGTGATGAAGGTGCCTACTCGCTCAATCGTCCGTTAGCTATGCGATATATGGACGAATTAAAAGAGCTTGCCAAAGATATCCACGAAACCAATTTTAAAGATTTTTTACCGATCATCACTCGGCTTCCTGATGTCTATAAAACTGATCGTCAGATACCTACAGATCAAGAAATTGCCCTTTTAAAAACAGGCGTTTTCGAGGTTCTTAAAAATTGTGATGATTGTAGACAAAAAGAGGGTGAAATATTGGAACGCGATTTTGTAATTCATGTTCAAAAAATCCTTGAGTATTTACAAGCTATAGAACCATTTGAAAAAGAACGAATTACAAATCTTCGCACCAAATTATATTCTGAGTTTCACGAATTAGCCAACAACCAACGTTTTGATGAAAATCGTTTCGAACAAGAATTAATCTATTATATCGAAAAATTAGATATCACCGAGGAAAAAGTACGTTTGAAAAAACATTGCGATTATTTCTATGAAACCATGCGCAGCGGAGAATCGGTTGGACGAAAATTAGGATTTATTGCACAAGAGATGGGACGAGAAATCAACACATTAGGTTCAAAATCCAATCATTTTGAGATGCAACGTTTGGTGGTGATGATGAAAGATGAACTCGAAAAAATCAAAGAACAATTATTGAATATTTTGTAATTCGATACGTTTTTTTCGCCAATCAGTGGACACTTTACACGAAGAACCATCATGAAAACAAGTGATTATAAAAAGGTTGTGATTTTTTCTGCCCCAAGTGGAAGCGGTAAAACGACCATCGTTCATCGCATTTTAGAAGATTTTCCGATGTTGGAATTTTCGGTCTCGGCGTGTAGCAGAAAACCGCGTGCCAACGAAGTTCACGGCAAAGATTACTATTTTTTACCCATCGAAGAATTTCGCGAAAAAATCAAAAATCAAGAATTTTTAGAATGGGAAGAGGTTTATCCCGATCATCTTTACGGAACATTGAAATCGGAAATCGATCGAATTTGGACATCCGATCATGCCGTCATTTTTGATGTTGATGTTGTGGGAGGAACAAACCTGAAACGTTTTTTTGATCATCAGGCATTATCTATCTTTGTGATGCCTCCATCACTTAAAGTGCTGGAAGAACGACTATTAAAACGCGGAACAGAATCGCCGGAAAGCTTGAAAAAACGTATCGAAAAAGCGGAACAAGAGATGGCATTTGCTCCAAAATTCGATTTGCAAATCGTGAATGATGAATTAGCCGTTGCCGTAGAAGAAACAAAAAACGCCATCAACAAATTTCTGCATTCGTGAAGTCGTTGACAAAAATCGGACTATTTTTCGGGTCATTCAATCCCATTCACAACGGACATCTTGCCATTGCGGAATATTTTCATTCTCATACCGATTTGCAAGAAATTTGGTTCGTTGTGTCGCCACAAAATCCCTTGAAAGACCAGGCTTCTCTCCTACCCGATTCCGACCGTTTAGCAATGACACAAGCCGCTATCCAAGAAAAACCATATCTAAAAGTTTGTGATGCCGAATTTCATTTGCCAAAACCATCATACACATTTGATACACTGACCTTTCTTTCACAAAAATATCCTCAAAATCAATTTGTTCTTATTATCGGGAGCGATAACCTCGCCATTTTTGAACATTGGAAAAATTATCGCGAAATGCTCGATAGTCGGCAAATATACGTTTATAATCGTCCTGAATTTCAAGATGTTCCCTTTAAAAATGAAGCCAATGTAACTTTTTTTGAAGCTCCGTTGCTGCCCATTTCATCTACCATGATTCGTCAAAAATGGCAACAAAACGACAATATTAAGTCATTAGTTCCTCATTCGGTGTTCACCTATTTCAACGATCATCCAAATTTATTGAAATAATTATCTGTTTTTTTCTAACTTTGCTCTTCTTTTTGAAAGCAGTTATACATAACACATCATTTTCTTAATATTACTGTAAATTATATAATTATGCAAACAAAATTCATTTTATTATTCTTGTTGTTCAGTTGTTTTTTTTCAGTAACGGGACAAAATGATGCTATTTATATCTACCATCAAGCCACCGAGG
>JAQUSR010000042.1 GCA_028710155.1 Bacteroidales bacterium
TTAAAATCATCACCGATGAAGTTGTCAACTATTTGAACATCACGCATCTCAATTTTGAGTCAAAACAGATTTCGGTGAGTGAAATTCATCGACAACCGATTTTCATCTATTTGACTGAAAAATCCATTGAGTTATCGGAAGTGATAGTAGTTCCGGGTATCAATCCTGCACATCGATTGATAGACAGTTTGATAGCGCATATTCCGGAAAACGATCCTAAAAATTTCAACTCGTTTTCTTATACCATTTACGAAAAATTATTAGTAACGCTTGAAAGCATGTCTGATTCTGCAACTGCTGTTATTCAACAAGATACAACGTTGCAAATGTTTCAACATTTTTTTTCCAAAAAAGATCTGTTTTTGTCGGAAAATGTGATTGAACGCACTTATGCCAAGCCCGATCGCATTTACGATAAGGTTTTGGCAACACGTATGTCGGGCATGAAAGAACCGGTTTTTTCGTTGCTTATCTCTCGATTACAATCGTTCACTTTTTACGATCCCGTTTTTTCCATTGCCGGAAAAAATTTTATCAATCCCGTCAGCAAAGGAAGTACCCAAAAATATTTCTTTTTAATTCAAGACACCACTTTCTCAGAACAAGGTGATTCTGTATTTGTTATTTCGTTTCGTCCTTTAAAAAATACCAATTTCGATGGTTTGGAAGGCGTTTTATACATCAACCAAGACGGATGGGCGGTGCAAAGTGCTACAGCGTCACCTTATCCCAAAAATGAAATGCTGACCATTTCGATTGACCAAATGTATCAAAAAATTGACGGAAAATTTTGGTTCCCACATCAATTGAATGCCGACATTTCAACCAATAACATCGAAATCAAGTCTGATTCAACTTCATTTCCCATCAAAGCCATCGGACGAAGCTATTTTAGCAAAATAACCGTCAATCAACCGATTAAGCTGTCAAAATTGGGAGAAGTCGGTGTAGAATATTTACCACAAGCCGCCGAAAAAGATTCCAATTATTGGAGCACCTATCGTTTTACACCGCTTTCAGAAAAAGATATGGAGACGTATCGATTTATTGACAGCGTTGGCCAAAAAAATAAAATCGATCGTCGCACCAAAAGGTTAATGACTTTGATGGACGGAAAAGTAAAATTCAAATTCATCGATTGGAATTTGTTTGAATTAGTTGATTATGCCAAATATCAAGGTTGGTATCTTGGTTTAGGACTTTCGACCAATGACGATTTGTCGCGATTTTTTTCGGTGGGCGGTTTTTTCGGCTATGGTTTTGGCGATCAACGAACGAAATATGGCGGTTTTGTTGATTTCAACCTCTATCGTCCAAAAAATTTACGTCTTTCGCTAAAATATCAATACAAAGGACAACGTGTGGGTACGATGTTGTTGCCATTTCAACCGACTCATTTGTTGGCACCTGAAAATTATCAACACTTCTTCACCAATAGGGTGGATTATACTGAAAAAATTGGCGGAACCATTTCGTTTCATCCTTTGCACTACGTTCAAGCTGAAATAGGATTGTATAAAAATACTCAAGAACCTTCATACGAATACGTTTACACTCCATCTCCTGAACTCAAACGATTTCAATTTACAGAACTCAATGTCGGATTACGATGGGCTTATCGTGAAGAGTTTATGAAAACCATGCGATCAACAGTTTCGTTAGGAACAAAATATCCTATTTTTCGTATCAATTACACGCATGGTTTTAGCCATTTTTTGGGTGGAGAATTTGATTATAATCGATTGGATTTCAGTATAGAAAAGAAGTTTGATATTAGATTTTTAGGTGTTACTTCGCTAACGTTACACGGTGGGATGGTTTTGGAAGATGTTCCCTATTCCAAATTATTCAATCCATCCGGAACCTACGATTATTTTACACTCTATGCACCAACCTCGTTTGGAACGATGCGTTTTAACGAATTTGCCAACGATTGTTATTTTGCTTTGTTTTTTTCGCACAATTTCAAGCAGTTGCTTTTTAAACCGAAAACAAAATGGTTTGCTCCCGAGCCGGAAATCATCACCAATATCGGATTCGGATGGCTGCAACATCCCGAAAATCACCAAAAAGTCAATGTAAAATCGATGGAATGGGGCTATTACGAATCGGGATTAAACATTAACAATATTTTAGTTACCCAATTTTTTGGTATTGGAGCCGGATTGTTGTATCGTTATGGAGCTTACTCGATGCCTAATTATTGGGATAATTTTGCCGCCAAACTTACTGTTTCTATTAAGTTGTTTTAAAAGCAGATAGATAAACTATTAAAAATATCGATAGAAATCGGGTGATTTTTATTGTATTCAAAAAAACAGATTTCTTTTTTTTCACAAAAACAGGTTTTTATCAATGAGAATACTGTAAAAATTTTTACGGATTAATTTGGAACCAATTTCTTCTTGATTAATTATAATTAATTACTTGAGAAGAAACGTTATAGAAATGGAAAATAGTTTATTGAAGATAAATAAAATAGTATGCGCTATAATCATAAAATATTTTATCTTTGCAGTCAATAATAAATCTTTTTTTAGGACTCATTATTACGCAATTACTAAATTATCAGTTATTCATCCATTTTTGGCAATAAAAAGTGGATAATGTAACGGTTATAAAACAAAGTGAAAACCTCAGTTTAGAGAATTAATAAATATTAAAAATTATGGAAAAGTTAAAAGTGGACATGTTTATCGGATTAAATGCAGAAAATTTTTATCCGCAAGATCTTATGATGATCAAAGAAAAACTTGAACAAATGGATGATGATAAATTCTTTTTGATTCAAGGAACAGAATTTCAAAAACCTTCCATCATTCTAATTATTGCCATTTTGTTAGGATGGGAGCGGTTTTGGTTGGATGATGTCGGACTTGGAATTGTGAAAATTCTAACTTGTTATGGTTGTGGAATTTGGTGGTTGATTGATATTATTTCAGCAAAAGATCGAGCTAAAAAATACAATTTCCAAAAATTCAATCAAAGACTATCGTTGATATAAAATGAAAAATTTTTCAATAAGAAAGCAAGTGCAACAATCTTGCTTTCTTATTTATTTGAAATTGATTGGATTATTGGCTTTTCCGATTTTTCTTTATTTTGTACCGTTGGATTGGCTCAATCAACAACATTCCATCTGTTTGATAAAAAATATTTTTGGAGTTGAATGTTTCGGCTGCGGCATTACTCGTGCAATTATTGCAGCTATTCAATTCAAATTTGTCGAAGCATTTGATTTTAATCACTTGGTGGTTATTGTATTACCAATTCTTATATATGTTTGGTGTAAAATGGTTTTTAAAACAAGCCAACGGATAAAAAAACTAAGCCATTCTTCTTGTTCTTAATAATCACGTTTAGTGTACAGCGATTTCTAATGAATAATGATTAAAGTTGTCTTTTAGAAATCAACCTATTCAATAACGGGGTTTTCAAAAAAGCGAAATTTTCTCATTGTAATTTTGTTTCATGTTGTGATTAAAAATTACATTAAATAAAAAGGTGCAGACACAATGTCTGCTCTTATTTTTATCGAACAACAATATTTCTTGAAACATCATTAAAAAAATCTTTGTTGTATGTGGGTTTGTGACTAAAATTCTACTTTTGCAAACTCAATAATCTGTCAAAAAATTGTAAATTATGAATAGTAACTTTTCGTTTTTAGACACTTTGGTGTTTGTGCTTTATGGTGTAGTGGTCATTGGTGTTGGCTTGTGGGTTTCACGTCAAAAAAAAGGAACTCAAAAAAATGCATCTGATTATTTTTTAGCCGGTAAAGCGTTGCCTTGGTGGGCAGTTGGAGCCTCTCTAATTGCTGCCAACATTAGTGCTGAACAATTTATCGGCATGTCGGGTTCGGGATTCAAAATCGGAATGGGCATTGCCTCCTACGAATGGATGGGTGCGTTGACATTGATCATCGTAGCCGCTTTTTTTCTGCCCATTTATCTCAAACGCGGCATTTATACCATGCCTCAATTTTTGGAACAACGTTTCGATAAACGGGTAAAAACCGTCATGGCTATTTTTTGGTTATTAGTCTTTGTTTTTGTCAATTTAACCTCTATTTTATATTTAGGAGCCTTAGCGGTTCATAATATGTTTGGTATTTCGTTAATAAGCGGAATTATTATTTTAGCATTTTTTGCCATTGCTTATTCCATTTATGGCGGACTCAAAGCGGTGGCTTGGACAGATGTAATTCAAGTTGTTTTTTTGGTCATTGGCGGTTTGGTTACCACCTTTTTTGCTTTCGATAAGTTAGGTGACGGCAACGTGATGAATGGTGTAAATATGCTCATGGAACAAGCACCTGAAAAATTTAATATGATTTTGGATTCATCACATCCTTCTTATATGGATCTTCCCGGTCTAAGTGTACTTTTAGGAGGATTATGGGTGGCAAATTTATATTATTTCGGTTGTAATCAATATATCATTCAACGAGCATTAGCTTCAAAAAGCATTCACGAAGCACAAAAAGGGATGGTCTTTGCAGGATTTTTGAAATTGTTGCTTCCGATTATCGTTGTTGTTCCCGGCATCATTGCTTTTGTATTGAACGAACAAGGTTTAATAACCATCAATAAACCCGATGATGCTTATCCGATTCTTTTAGGGATGATTCCGCAAGGTATTCGTGGTGTGGCTTTTGCTGCTTTAGTTGCTGCCATCATCAGTTCGCTCGCCTCCATGATGAATAGCATTTCTACCATTTTTACGATGGATATTTATGCCTCATTTATCAATAAACAAGCCTCTCAAACAAAATTGGTTACCGTGGGACGTGTTTCTGCACTAGTAGCCGTCATTATTGCCATTTCGATTGCACCTTTATTAAAAAATCTTGATCAGGCTTTTCAATTTATTCAAGAATTTACCGGTTTTGTAAGTCCGGGAGCTTTAGCCATCTTCTTAGCCGGATTTTTCTACAAAAAAGCCACTTCTAACGGAGCTTTGGCTGCTGCCATTTCCACTTTTGTGTTTTCATTGGCATTCAAATTTTTATTACCAACCGTTCCGTTTATGAACAGAATGGGCATCGTATTTCTACTTTGTATGCTCGTTATTTGGATTTTTGCCATCTTCGAAAAACAAAAAGCTAAATCTTTTGATGCTTTTGTGATAGATAAAAGTCTTTTTAAAACAACTAACGGTTTTAAAATCGGATCGGCAATCATTATCGCCATTTTGATTTTTTTGTACATCATTTGGTGGTAACTAAATAGGGGAGGATCATATAACAGTTTTAAATGGTTTTTTACCATCGTCATTTTGTCTTGTTGAGATGGAAAAAATTTCATAAATACTGGGCAGACTTAATGTTTGCCCTCTTTTTTTATTGAACAATGTGAATTTTTGTCAAAATAGAAGCAAAAATCGGTTACTTTTGCGACTTCATTTTCTAAATAATTAAAATTTAATTTATCGCCTTCACAATATGTCTTTTGATCAAGTAATTTCATATTTCAACAATTTAGTTTGGAGCCCTGCCCTAATTGTTATATGTTTAGGTGCAGGATTATTTTTTTCTATACGCACACGTTTTGTGCAAGTTCGTTGCTTCAAGCAAATGATTCAACTCTTGTTTCACAACGATAAAAAGAAGAAAACGGGTATCTCTTCCTTTCAAGCTTTTGCCATTGCGTTGGCCGGACGTGTAGGTATGGGAAACATTGCAGGTGTAGCAACAGCCATTGCTTTTGGCGGTCCCGGTGCTATTGTTTGGATGTGGATTATTGCTTTTTTGGGTGCCGGATCGGCTTTTGTGGAGGGAACATTAGCACAAATTTATAAAGTCAAACACCGCGGCGAATTTCGTGGAGGGCCTTCTTACTATATTGAAAAAGGATTGCATTGCAAATGGTTGGCAATTGCTTTTGCCATCTGCGCTATCGTTGCTTGTGGTTTGTTGATGCCCACAGTTCAATCCAACGGAATTGCCATTGCCATGAACAACGCTGTTGGTGTTGAACCGGCTTACGTAGGTATTGGCATTGCCTTTTTGTTAGGATTAGTGATTATTGGCAGTGTCAAACGTATCGCCACTGTCGCTCAATTTATTGCACCGTTGATGGCTATTGCCTACGTATTGCTGTCTTTTGTAGTTTTAGGATTCAATTATGAAAAAATTCCGGAAATATTTATGTTGATGTTGAAAAGTGCTTTTGGCATGGAAGAGGTTTTTGGAGGAATTATCGGAAGCACGATTTCATGGGGCGTCAAACGCGGAATTTATTCCAACGAAGCAGGACAAGGATCCGGACCTATTGTTGCCGGTGCTGCCAAGGTTTCTCATCCCGTCAAACAAGGTTTGGTACAAGCTTTTTCGGTGTATGTGGATACGTTGTTGGTTTGTTCGGCCACTGCCGTGATGATTCTTTCGACCGAGATGTACAATGTTTATGATGCGGCCGGAAATGCCATTGTTCAAAATGCCCCGCAATTAACAGAATCGAGCGTATCGTTTACACAAGCCGCCGTTTGCTCTCTGATGCCGCGGATGGGAAATAGTTTTGTATCTATCGCGCTGATATTCTTTGCTTTTACAACGTTGATGGCTTATTACTATTATGCAGAAACAAGTATAGTTTATCTTTTTAGTAAACACAAAGGCGAAAAAATATTAGTGTGGCTGTTGCGGATTGGAATGTTGCTTTCTGTTTTCTATGGATCGATGAAAGAATCGACTGAAGCATGGCAATTGGGCGATATCGGCGTTGGTACAATGGCGTGGATTAATGTAATTGTCATTTTGTTACTTCAAAGCAAAGCCATTCGTTCCTTACGAGATTATGAAAAACAGCGAAAACAAGGACTTGAACCTCAATTTGATCCCAAAAAATTGGGTATTAAAAATGCTGACTTTTGGAGTGAAAAAGAGGAATAGAATAGACAAAAAAAAATCCCGCTTTTGCGGGATTTTTAATTTTTACATTTTCTATCGAACCAACGCAAAATCCAAAACCTCTTGCATCAACTCTACATAGTGGAAGTGTAATCCTTTCAAATATTTTTTCGGGATGTCGTTTACATCCTTTTCATTGTCTCTCGGCAAAATAATATCGTGAATATTGGCACGTTTTGCCGCTAAAATTTTCTCTTTGATGCCTCCCACGGGAAGAACTTTTCCTCGCAAAGTGATTTCTCCGGTCATTGCCAAGTCTTTTCGCACTTTTCGTTGGGTTAAAATGGAAGCCAAAGCCGTCAGCATTGTTACTCCGGCAGAGGGACCGTCTTTGGGCGTAGCTCCTTCTGGAACGTGAATGTGTAAATTTTTCTCTTTGAATATTTTTGAATCGATTCCGTTTTCTTCGGCATGGCTTTTCAAATATTCCAAAGCCAACACTGCCGATTCTTTCATCACATCGCCCAAACTACCTGTTTGAGTGAATTTTCCTTCACCGTTACTAATGGCAGATTCAATGAATAACACTTCTCCGCCGGCACTTGTCCAAGCCAAACCGACAACTACACCGGGCATCTCGTGATTCATATCGCGGTCTTTTTGAAACACCGGAACTCCCAAAATATCTTTTACTACATCGGTAGTTAAAACGGTATCATATTTATCTTTATCAACGACAAATTTTGCATGCGCCCGAATAACTTTGGCAATACGTTTTTCCAAACCACGCACACCCGATTCGCGGGTATAGTTTTCAATGATAAATTCAACCACATTTTTAGGAAATTCGAGATGCGATGCCTCCATGCCATGTTCGCGTAATTGTTTGGGAATCAAGTGGCGTTTGGCGATCTCCAATTTTTCTTCCAACAAATAACCGCTCAAATCGATGATTTCCATTCTATCGAGCAACGCCGGATGAATGGTTTGTGTGGTATTGGCAGTAGCTACAAATAAAATTCGCGATAAATCGTAATCCACTTCTAAATAATTATCGTGGAACGTATTATTTTGTTCAGGGTCAAGCATTTCTAATAAAGCTGCAGCAGAGTCACCATTCACGTTGGCACCGATAATTTTATCGACTTCATCCAAAATGAAAACCGGATTGGAAGTCTTTACCTTCTTCAAACTCTGAATAATACGCCCCGGCATGGCACCAATGTAGGTTCTACGATGACCGCGAATTTCGGCTTCATCGCGCAATCCGCCCAACGACATACGAATATATTTTCTGCCCATTGCATCTGCCAAAGAGCGTCCCAAAGAGGTTTTTCCAACTCCCGGAGGTCCTACCAAACACAAAATCGGCGACTTCATATCACCTTTTAATTTCAACACTGCCAAATATTCCAAAATGCGTTCTTTGATTTTCTCCATGCCGTAATGGTCTCGATCTAACACTTCGCGCGCTTTTTTCAAATTGAGATTATCTTGGCTTACATCGTCCCACGGTAGATCAACCAACGTCTCCACATAGTTTAACTGTGTTCCGTGTTCGGGCGACATTGAATTGATTCTCTGTAGTTTCTGCATCTCCGATTCAAAAACTTCTTTTACATAATCGGGCCATTTTTTCTGTTGAGCACGCTCGCGTAAATTGGCAAATATTTTTTCGTTGTTATTATCGCCTAACTCTTCTTGAATCGTTTTAATCTGTTGATTCAGCATGTATTCACGTTGCTGCTTATCCATTTCGGTTTTCACCTTTCGCTGAATATCGTTTTTCAACTCCAATTTTTGCAAATCTTCCACCAAAATTGCCAGCAGATGGTGCGAAAGTTTGAGTAAATCGGTCTGTTCCAAAAAGTTTTGCTTTTCTTGCAACGGCAACGTTAGGTTGGCAACCACAAAATTGAGCAACATGCGTGGTGTTTGAAGATTTTTTAGGGCAAAAATCGCCTCATCGCGTGATCGAACGCCGCTTTTAACATAAATTTGATTGCAAATATCGCGAATGGAATCTAAAGTGGCATTGTACGTCTCCATCTGACTTTTCTTCGGATGAACATCTTGAATGCCGGAAATTTGAGCTCTAAAGAAAGGTTCTTCCGAAGTAACGGCGTCAATATGAATTTTTCGTTTTCCTTGAATCAAAGCAGTTACCTCACCATTGGGCATTTCCAACACTTTGATGATATGTGCAATGGTTCCGACTTCAAAAAAATCTTTTGGTTCCGGTTCGTCAATATCCGAATCTCGTTGTGCCACCACGCCGATGACACGATCATTTTTATTGGCAAACTTAATCAGGTTTAATGATTTAGCACGACCAACGGTAATCGGAAGCATCATACCGGGAAATAGAACCATGTCACGCAGCGGCAACAATGGTAAATCTTTGGGTAAAGGTGATTTATCCAACATTTTTTCGTCTTCAGCATCCAAAATCGGCATGAAATCGGTTGAAAGTTCAAGAATATTACTGAATTGATTTTCTGTATCGAATGTCATAAATTTTTTATTATAAAGTCATTTTGTCAGCAATAAAGTTCTAATTGATCATTTTGACTTATTAAACATTTGTTTTAAAAGCTTTTACAATTTGTAAAAAAAAATTGCGGGTGCCACCTTACAATTGTTATGCCAAAACTATTTTCAATGAGACAAGTGTTCAACAAAAAGAGTACCTTTGCCAAAATTTTGGTCGATTGATCATACTCTTTTGAATACAATGATTAGAAAAAGCCTTTTCTTAAGTTTGATCATATTTCGTTTTTTGATGCTTCATTCTCAAAACGATACAGCTCAATTATATTTATTAAAAGGGATACAATTTGCAGAAGCAGAGATGTTTACAGAGGCTTTATTAACGTTCGACAGTGCTTTGCATTTGCAACCGAAATATGCCCATGCTTTTTATAATCGCGGTGTTGTTCAATCGAAGTTGCAAAATTGGCGGAAGGTGATTTTGGACATGAACACAGCTTTATATTATCATGCCGAAATTGAAGATGCCTACTATTTCAGAGGGTTGGCTTATTATCATCTGCATTCGCTCGATTCTGCCATTTTGGATTTAGCCCGCGCCGTTGCCCTCGATCCGGAAGAACCGGAAAAATTGTATTCGTTGGGAAAAGCATTTGAAGACCAAAAAACGTATGACGATGCTCTTAAGTATTATAATCGTGCCATTACAGCTGATTCCACGTTTAAAGATGCTCGATTTAATCGTGCTTTGCTACATACGTCACAATCGCATTTTGCCGATGCCATTGCCGATTTCGATTTTTTATTACAATATGATACTACTGATGTAGAAATTTGGTTTTCACGGGGCGTTGCCAAAGCGGGTGCCAAAATGTATTATAATGCTATTTTAGATTTTGAACATTGCATTCACATGAACGACAATCACATACAAGCATGGGTTAATTTAGGTTTATGTCGTTACCTGACCAAAAATTACAAAAAAAGCAATCTTTGTTTTTCAAAAACGATACTTCTTGATAAAAACATGGGAGCCGCTTGGCACTATCGTGGTTTAACACATTTTCAAGAAAAAAACTTTGAGGCAGCCTGCAACGATTGGAAAACAGCCGTTACGCTACATTATGCCGAATCGCAACATTATTTAGATACTTATTGTAAATAATTAAAATTATTAAATATCAATATCATGAAACAAACATCGACCTATTTAGTAGTGATTTTATTAACCATTTTGGGAATCACTTCTTGTCAATCGAATCAGCAAGAAAAATATCAAGCGGAACTTCCATCGGACACTACCGGAGGAATATGCAGTATGACAATCGGTCATTGGGAACTGATTGCACTTCAAGATGCCCATTTCACTATGAAGGCCTCACTTTTCCCTGATGCTGATAGTATTATGTTGCAAAAAATGGAACCTGCAAAAGAAGCAGATGCCTCATGCAATATGTTTTTACTGAAAAAAGAGGGAAAAAACATTCTGTTTGATGCCGGCTGTGGTTACTCGTTGGCTGATAAAATGGAAAAATTGAACATTTCTCCGGAAGCCATAGATTATGTGATGATAACACATTTGCACGGCGATCATATCGGCGGACTTTTGCAAGGCGATTCTGCCTATTTTCCACGTGCAGAAATTTGGGTTTCGGAAGCCGAATGGCGTGCTTGGACCACCGATTCGTTGTTGCAACAAAATAATCCGTTGGTAGCCAAAATTCAAACAGCTTATCAAAATCGTATTCAGAATTTTGAATTCGGGAAACCTGTTGTAGCCGGAATTACTGCTTTAAATGCATCCGGACATACACCCGGACACACTGTTTTTGAAGTAGGCAACTTGTTGGTTTTTGGCGACATCCTTCATGCTGCCGATTTGCAACTTGAAAATCCCTTTCTTTGTGCCACCTACGATATGGATAAAGTGAAAGCCATCAACGCAAGAGTGATGTTTTACAACTACGCTTCACAAAACTCAAAAATTGTTCTTGGCATGCATTTGCCGTTCCCCGGAATCATCAGCGATTTTAGCCAATATTGGGAGTAAATCTTTTTGTTGGATCAAAAAAAAATCCCGAAATTATTATTCGGGATTTTTTTATAGAATAGATTTATGATTTTTGTTAGTCTTGATAATAAACAGCAGTTCCTGAAGCTGTTACCATCAACATATCGTTACCGGAACCTAAAACTTCGTAGTCAATATCAACACTGACAACGGCGTTGGCTCCCAAATAGGCAGCACGGTCTTGCATCTCTTGCATGGCATTTTGGCGAGCTTGAGTTAATTCTTCTTCATAAGTAGCTGAACGCCCGCCTACTACGTTGCGAATGCCGGCAAAAAAGTCTTTGACAAAGTTAATTCCGGCAATCACTTCTCCGAATACAACACCTTTGTATTCTACAATTTTTTTCCCTTCGATGTTGGGAGTGGTTGTTACAATCATAGCGATTAGATTTAATATTAATAAATAGTCAATTAGTAGATTTATTTTCTGTTTTTCATCAGATCGATAAACGGATTGAAATAGTTTTCGCCTTTGGCTGCAACGCCTGCCAAGCCTTTTCCACCGTTCTTTGAGCGTTTGATGTCAGCAAAGATACCTTTTTCTAAAGCTTCAAACAATCCCTCTTTTTCCATGTCAGCCAAAAGTTGATGTGCATCGTTCAACACTTTTTCGGCACGTTGGCAAACAATTCCGCCTTTTTTGAATTCCATTTCGTCGCCGATGCTCTTCATATTATTGAAGATATATTTTGCGTTTTCGATAGCCAAATAACGATCCGACATAAACGGTGTATGAATAGCTTCTGTAATCATTCCCAACAACTGAATACCTTGGTTGGTCCAAATAGAAATTTCGTTAAACAAAGCATCTTGAATTTCGCCTTTGAACACATTTCCGGTCATAAATTTTGTGGGTGGCATATATTTTAAGGTGGCTTTCGGGAAAATTTCGCGAATCATTTGTGCTTGAGCCAACTCGTACAAGAAGCCGTTTTCCATATCGGGATTCATTTCAAAAGCGTGTCCCAAACCCATTTGTTCTTCGGGCATTCCGGCAAGCAGTGCCAATTGTTCGTTAATCAGGTCGGAAGCCAAAACGGTATGTGCTTGGTCGAAAGCATCGGCGGTGGTCAAATAGTTATCTTCGCCCGTGTTGATAATGACACCTGCAAAACCGTTGATAATCCGTGAGAAATATTGGTCAATCAAGGTGCGTTGCGGGTTAATGTCGCGGAACAAAATTCCGTACAATGCATCGTTAAGCATCACATCTAAACGTTCTAATGCGCCCATAGCAGCAATTTCCGGCATACAAAGCCCTGAACAATAGTTGCATAGACGAATGTAACGTCCCACTTCTTCGCCCACTTCATCCAATGCTTTACGCATAATTCTGAAATTTTCTTGAGTGGCAAAAGTACCGCCAAAACCTTCGGTAGTAGCACCATAAGGAACATAATCGAGCAAACTTTGTCCTGTAGTACGAATCACCGCGATGATGTCGGCACCTTGGCGGGCAGCGGCTTGAGCTTGAACAACATCTTCGTAAATGTTTCCGGTAGCAACGATAACGTAAATATATGGTTTTGAACCTTCTCCGATGTTTTTCAAATATTCGTTACGGCGTTTGACGTTGTTGCTGATGCGGGTCATGCAGGCTTGAATATAGGGTTCAACTGCTTTTTTAATGGCATCGATAGAGTTGATTTTCAACTTTGTAATGTCTAACGCGCCGGCAGCAATTTTTTCGGCAATTTGTTGTGGTTCCAACTTCGTTTCAATAATGGCATTGCCCAAAAAGAACAGCATACCTTGATTGAGCATTCCGGCTTCTTGAATTTCGTTGACGACCACATTTGGCAACGGAACATCGTTGGCATCAATGCCGTCAATGCCGATTAAACGACATAAAGTACGTTCAACCGTTACTGTCGTATATTGATTGACAAACTTTTGTACATCTTCAGCAATATTTTTTGCCAACTGTTTTGCCGATTCCACTTTTTTGAAATCAAGACCTAATTTCGATTCTTTCATTGGATATGTTAATTTATGATTGTTAAACAAAATAATTATTTAAATATTTTATAATCAAAAGGTTATAAAATAATTTTTTCATTTGCAAAATTATCATTTATTTTCAGATTCACAAACGATTTTTTGATTCAGTTTTCGGAAAAAAATCAATTTTCGGAAGCCAACATTTGCAATTTTTCACCTTCCAACCGATGCACTGTCCAATCGCTCATCGGAACGGCACCCATCGATCCGTAAAACTCGATGCTCGGTTGATTCCAATCCAAGCAAATCCATTCAAATCGCCCGCAGCCACGATCCACTGCTAACTTTGCCAAATAACGAAATAGGGCTTTCCCGTAGCCTTTTTTTCGAAATTCGGGTTTGATGTAAATGTCTTCTAAATATAAGCCGGCACGTCCTTGGAACGTTGAAAAGTTGTGAAAATACAAGGCAAAACCAACCGGAGATCCGTTTTCTTCCGCAAAAACCACTTCTGCTTTTTTTTGGTCAAAAATCCAATACTCTAAGGTGGTTTCGGTGGCAACTACTTCCGGAAGTAGTTTTTCATAAACAGCCAACTCTTTGATGAAAAATATAATTAAGGCTGCATCTTGACGTTGGGCAGGTCGTATGGTAAAAGTTTCTTTCATTTTTAAATAAGTAACAAAATGTTATTCCATTTTTTGTGTACCATTTCCGATGGCAATTTCGTAAAATTTGGCTTCTTTTTGATATTTTTTTTCAAATTTGATTTTCAAATCTTTAATAAATTGTTCATAATCATTAGGATAAACAAAATTAATGGTACAACCACCAAAACCGCCTCCCATCATTCTTGCTCCGATGATGCCTTGTGTTTGGCGTGCCGCTTCGACTAAAAAATCCAGCTCGCTACAGCTGACTTCGTATTGATGACTCAAACCTTCGTGCGATGCGAAAATGGTTTTTCCAAAGGTTTCAATATCATCATTTTTCAAACTTTCAAAGACGGTTTTCACCCGATTATTTTCTTGTAAAACAAACCGACAGCGATTCAAAATTTGTGTTGAAAAATGCGAAGAAGTTTCTTCTAAAATAGATTCGTCAAAATCGCGTAACAAATTGATTTTCGGATTGATGGATTGTAAAATTTGTAATCCTTCTTCACAATCTTGTCGGCGCAAATTGTACTCGGTGCTTGCCAATGAATGCTTAACCTGCGAATCGAATAGTACGATTTTAATTTCAGACGACACAAACGGCGAATAGTGGTAAGAAAAGTCGTTGCAATCCAACAAAATCAATTGATTCTCTTTTCCGAAAAGCGATGCAAACTGATCCATCAAACCGCATTTGACCCCGATATAGTTATGTTCAGTTTTTTGTCCGATGAGAGCCAAATCCAAACGCGAAAGATGAAGCTGAAACAATTCGTTGAGGGCAAAACCGAAAGCAGAAGTCAATGCAGCAGAGGAAGAAAGTCCGGCTCCCAAAGGAATTTCAGAGCTGATCAAAACATCGATACCGGAGATCATTTTCCCCGATTTTTTCATCTCTTCGATAACGCCGTAGAAATATTTAACCCACAATCTGTTGTCATCAATCGGTTCATAAAGTGTAAATTGCGAAAATTGGTTCAGGTCGGCAGCATAAATGCGACATTGTTGCAATTCGTTTTTTCTAATGACGACATAAAAATTCTTGTTAATGGCAGCGGGCAACACAAAACCTTTGTTGTAGTCGGTATGTTCGCCGATGATGTTAATACGTCCGGGCGATGCAAAAACTGTTCCTTCGCCTGAGAAATTTTTCTGAAAAAGCGATTTCAGTGGAGCAATATTCATTTCGATTTTTTTGTTGGATTCAGGGGGCAAAAGTAATTAAAAAAGATTAAGAATCGGTTTTTTTGAGGCTGTTTTGGAAATAAAATTCCAGCAATTAATTAACTAAGAAATTGGTTGATTTTGTTTTATACGGTAAAAATTCAACAATAAAACTTTTTTAGAAGGGGCAATGTATGAAAAAGTTGAGTTTTCAATATAGAAGTTGATTTATCTTTCATTTTTTAAAAAAATATTGGAGTAAACCTTTTATCAATGAATAATTATACCCATAAATGACTACCTTTGCACGTTTTTTAATAAAACTAAATAAAGTTATGACTTCCAAACAGATAAGAGAAGAATTTCTCCAATTTTTTGCATCGAAGCAACACGAAATTGTGGCTTCGGCTCCTATGGTTGTAAAAAATGACCCGACTTTGATGTTCATCAATGCAGGTATGAATCAATTTAAAGATATATTTTTAGGTAATCGTAAACCCAATAGTTTGCGTGTTACCGATTCGCAAAAATGTTTGCGCGTTTCCGGAAAACATAATGATTTGGAAGAGTTTGGTCGCGATACCTATCATCATACC
>JAQUSR010000043.1 GCA_028710155.1 Bacteroidales bacterium
TTGTATATAACGATTTTGACAGGAAACATATTAATACTTTTTCGGCTATTTATAATAAAGGAGACATAGGAGATGAGTCAGATTACATTGATGAGTTTAAACCTTTTCTGAAAAATATGTATTATACTCACCCCGATGAAAAAAGTTTGATGGAGGATATTCCAAATTTTGTTAGGATTCATGCAGAGCCGATACCGGCGCTAGGACCTTATGCACAATACAAGGTAATGGAAAAGGCAAAGGGAAATGTAGTAGTTACGCTTGATGGGCAAGGGGCTGATGAGGAGTTGGCGGGATACCATTATTTTTTTGGATTCTTCTTTAAGGATTTGTTCACTTCGTTTAGGTGGGGACAACTTGTAAAAGAGATGGTGTTATACTATAAATATCACCACTCTGCGTTTGCCTATAAGACTTTTGCATATTTTCTTCTTCCTAAAAAGATGCGGACTTCGCTTAGGGTAACGAAATATAATTATTTAGATGCTCCTTTTGTAAAGCAATATTCAAATAGTAATACAATAGCAGGTAATTTGTATGGTTCTTCTTCGTTAAATGATTCATTGTTAGATCATTTTAACTATAAACTTGAACATCTATTGAAATGGGATGATAGAAATTCGATGGCAAGTTCTATTGAATCTCGAGTACCGTTCTTAGATTATCGACTAGTAGAAAGAACTTTAGCTTCGGCTAACACCGAAAAGATACATAATGGAGTTACAAAAAGTATATTACGTGAAGCGATGAAGGGAACACTTCCGGAAAAGGTACGCAATAGGATGGATAAAGTCGGGTTCGATACTCCTCAGGATGAATGGTTTAGAACAAAGTTGTTTCAGGAGTTTATTTGGGAAATTTTTAATAGCGAATCTTTTTCGAAGAGGTCATTTTTTGATGTTGAGAGAGTGAGAGAACTTTATAAGAGGCACATTAATAGAGAGGTAAGCGTAGCTAAGGAGATTTGGAAATGTGTGAATTTGGAACTGTGGTTTAGAGAATTTATTGATCAAAAAGTTAGTCTGTAATTTATGAACAGCCTAATAGGAATCAGCCGACTCGCGCATATCCCTTATTTTTGTACTCTTATTAAGATTATGGAAAAGATGGAATATACAAACTTATTACAGCCCTCTTAGTGGAAATATTTGAACAAATAAAATGAACGCATTGAATCAAGATATTATGCATTTTTGGCATCATAAGATGTTCTCTATTATGAGACAAGCAGAAAAGAACTTTTAAACCAAAGGTGTTAAAAGTGCGTAATGCTATCTGCTAGTTATTGGCGAATGTATGTCCAAATAACGGTTTGTGTAAGGCATTACATCGGTGTAGAGGAACGCAAATAAGAAAATTGTATATTTGTTCTGTTTTTGGGATAATTAAGTATCTGAAATTTGATATTATGGCATTTGAAATAAATAAGATAAATGATTTGTTTGTAGAGGTTATAATAAAACTAATAACAATATATTATGTCGAATAATCATCGAACAATTGGAAATGTCGTTACAGGAATTTGGATTCGTTGTCTATCCATTGTAGCTCAATTTACATTTCCTGCACAAGTTACCACGACGATTCATCGTATGAGAGGAGTTCATATAGGGCGGGGCTCAAAGATAACAAGAACGGTTATTATTGAAGATTCTCGTCCTGATCTTATAACAATAGGGAAAAATGTATGGGTAACAGCAGGCTGTCAAATTTTGTGTCATCAACGCGATCTGAATTATTATGAAATTGGAAAGCCTGTAATGGATTGTCCTTTAAAATATTTACCTGTTACCATCAAAGATGGTGCTCATATAGGCATTGGCTCAATCATTATGCCCGGTGTAACAGTAGGAGAGGGAGCCGTAATTGGTGCCGGTTCAGTTGTTACAAAAGATATTCCATCCTATTGTGTAGCAGTAGGATCTCCGGCAAAACCTATAAAATTTTTCTAATCATAAATAATAAATAAAGGAATGCGTTTCTTATTTGAATTAAATCATCCCAAGCATTATTACCAATTTAAATATATTATGTCACAACTTGAAAAAGATGGTCATGATGTATTGGTATTGGCTCGCGATAAAGATGTACTTCTAAAAATTTTAGAAGAAGAACATATCGAATATAAGATATTTGGGTTACATAAAAAAACTCTGTTAGGTAAACTTGCATCTTCCATTTCAATATTTTGGAACTATAAGAAAATAGTTGTGCAATATAAACCGGATGTAATTATCTCAAAAGCATCTGTTTATGGTTGTTATATTGCGAAAAAAAAACTATGTAAATCTGTGATTTTTCCGGATTCTGAAGTTGTAAAGTTGACTAATAAAGTTGTTGTTCCTTTGGCAACAAAAGTTGTGACTCCCGAGACATTTGCCTTAGATTACGGTACAAAACATATCCGAATAGGCGGACTTTTTGAAAATTGTTATTTAGATCCGAATGTGTTTATACCTAATGAATCATATCTTGAACAATATAGTATAAAAAAACCTTACGCAATATTACGTTTCATCGGATGGAATGCCAATCACGATGTCAATCAATGGGGATTCAGCGCAGAACAAAAAGTAGCTCTTGTAAATAAATTATCAACAAAATTGAATGTTTATATTTCATCGGAATCAAATTTACCTATTGAATTAGAAAACTATAAAATTAAAATTCCAGCATCATTAATGCATCATATCTTGTATTTTGCTTCACTTTATATTGGTGATTCTCAGACTATGGCAACGGAAGCAGCTTTAATGGGAACTCCTTGCATTCGCTATAATTCCTTTGTTGGTGATCATGATATGTCTAATTTTAAAGTTTTGGAAAATAAATATAAGATTCTAACAAATTTGAATGATTTTGATTGTGTTATGACTACGTCAGATAATTATATTGACAATAATGTTAAGGAAGAATGGCTACAAAAACGTCAAAATTATTTTAAATCGGTAGGAAATAGTAATGATCAGATTATTAAAATTATAACGGGCAAATGACTTCAAATGAGAGACTTTACTCTTAATTCATACCGTCACTTGCTACTTGCCTTTCAGCAAGCAAATTACACTTTTCTGCGTTATGAAGATTATTGTCGTATCAAGCAGAGTGGGGATGCGTTGCCCGAATGGTTCGTCATTTTGCGGCACGATGTGGATTTAAAACCTAATAATTCTTTAGCAACAGCGCGAATAGAAGCCGAATTAGGCATAAAGGCTGTGTATTATTTTCGTGCTGTTCCTGAAAGTTGGGATGAAAAAATTATCAATGAAATTGCTTCTTTAGGACATGAAATAGGCTACCATTACGAGTCGTTGACAACGTGTAATGGTGATGTTGAGGCTGCTTATCAGGATTTTGTTGAAAATATAAAGAAATTACGCCAATTAGTACTCGTCGAAACAATTTGTATGCACGGGAGTCCGCGTTCTCCATTCGATAGTAAAGATATCTGGAAAAAATACGATTACAAGGAGTTGAGTATCATTGGAGAACCTTATTTGGATACTGATTTTTCACAATTGTTTTATATTACCGATACAGGAAGACGTTGGGACGGATATAAGGTGAGTGTTCGCGATAAAATCCCACAATATCAGGAGGAGTGGACGTTGAAAGGTTGGACGTATCACGGTACACAAGATGTAATAAATGCCATCAAAGAGAATCGGCTTCCGCATCGAGTAATGATGACCACACATCCGCAACGTTGGAATGAGTTAGGCGTACAGTGGATGAAAGAGTTAATGATGCAAAATCTGAAGAATGTGGTGAAACGGGCGATGATGAGAAATTGTATGTAAAAGTAGCGAACTGTGGCAATGCCCAAACTTCGAGAAGAATTTCAATTGAGACGCCAAAAGATGTTGGCAGATAAAATTGATGTTACAGCTTTTTTTACTTGGTTCATAGAAAATTATCCCAAAAGCAAAGAAATGATGAAAAACAATCCGGATTATCAATATCGTTTTAAATAATATGATAAAATTATTAACTGTTATCGGGGCACGTCCTCAAATAATTAAAGCTGCCGCTATCTCGCGTTCAGTGAAGAATTATTTCTCAGATTCTATTGATGAAAAGATCCTTCATACGGGACAGCACTATGATGAGAATATGTCTCAAGTGTTTTTTGATGAGTTGGGAATTCCAAAACCGGATTATTATTTAAATGTGGGATCAGGGATGCATGGAGTTCAGACTGCAAAGATGATTGAGGGGATAGAAAATGTGTTGCAGGAAGAACATTTTGATGGTGTGATTCTTTATGGTGATACGAATTCAACGCTGGCAGGAGCTGTTGCTGTTTCTAAGCTGCATATCCCGATTTTTCATATTGAAGCGGGACTTCGGTCGTTTAATATGTCTATGCCTGAAGAGATTAATAGAATTGTTTGTGATCAACTATCGTCTATTCTATTTGCTCCAACGGAAACGGCGATGAATAACTTAAAAAAGGAGGGCTTTTTTGAATCTTCTGCGAAGTTTACTAGTGGAAAACGGCGAATGATCTATAATTGCGGAGATGTGATGTATGATAACAGTCTCTTTTATGCGACAATAGCACAGAAAAAAAATCATATTATTACTGAATATGGGCTGACTGAAAATGAATATGTGCTGGCAACTATCCACAGAGATAATAATACAGACGATGTGGATAGGCTCTCTTCGATATTTAGTTCATTGATAAAGATAGCTGATGAAGATGGTATGAAAGTAGTGATACCGTTGCATCCGAGAACTTCGAAACTATTGGAAACCAATCTGCGAAAGGATGTTCGTTCTCGACTGACTTTATCAAAAAATATGGTTCTGATGCCGCCGTCATCATTTTTGGGTATGATTAATTTGGAAAGAAATGCGAAAATAGTTATGACGGATTCCGGAGGAGTTCAAAAAGAAGCCTTCTTCTTTGAAAAACCTTGCGTGATACTTAGATCGGAAACAGAATGGGTGGAAATTGTAGAGCATGGGGCTGGAATGGTGGTGGATGCTGATGAAGAGAAAATAATGGAAGGTTACCTCCGATTAATCAGATCTAATATTCAATTTCCCTCGTTATTTGGAAACGGAAATGCGTCGCAATGCATTCTTAAAAAAATACTATCATATTATCAATAGAGAATGGTTCGCTTAAAACCTACATGTCTCATAATCAGATCTTATATTGAGTGATGATGACTACTCATTTGCAAATTGTAAACGCCTTTAAAACGAAGTAGTTGATTAAAGTTAATGATGCAGAATCTGAAGAATGTGATGAAGCGGGCGATGATGCAAAACTATTGACCAAAAACAATAAAAAATCAGAATAATGTATAACAGATGCGAAGTAGAGGATTATTAATTGGTGAATAGGTGTGATTTTTTTTGGTCTTTTTGTAACATTAAAGTAAAATTTATAGAAATCAATTTGGATTCGGATAGTTTGATTGAGCAACAGATAGACGATAATCAAAAGAATTTAGCTGAATCTATAGCGATTTCTCCATCGCTTATCACCATGAAAAATAATTTCTATTGTTTTCTTTAAGAACAAATTTGTTATATATTTGCAGTCGTTTTTTTAGTGAATAATTTTTTTTTACAACAGTATTGGTAATACAAAACAATCATTATGTTCAAAATATAAAGTTATGAAAAAACATCTTTTTATAGGATTATTATTGCTGTGTAGTTGTTATATTGCTGATGCTCAGTATAATTATAAAAAATATAGTCGCAAAGGCAATAACGATTGGGCGTTATCGGCAAATGGAGGTATTCAAATAGCAGGAGTGGCTCCTTCGAAATGGCAAAAAGAAAACATAGCTCCTTATATGAGAATTGCCGCTGAAAAATGGTTAAAAACGGCGGTGGGGCTTCGCTTTGGTTTGCAAGGATTGTCGTTTAACTATGTGGGCGACCATTCCAAACATCCATACGTTGGTCTTTTTGGTGAAGCAATGTTTAATACTAATTATATTTTTAATGGCTATAATCCCAATAGAATATGGCTGTTAAATTTAGATATTGGAGTCTGTTTTATGTATGATTGGTATAAAAATATTCCCAATTTTTGTTTTACAGGTGGATTAACTAACTCATTCCGACTGACAGATGCATTGTATTTCAATTTTACTATTGCATCCATGTTTGGATGGTCGATATATGAATCAAATGAAGATTTGTTGCCAAGCTTCTCCGTTGGCTTGACGTATCGTTTTAGGCGATAATTTGAAACCAATATTTGAAATAAAAGACTATTTTTTAATTTTTTGTTGTTAAAGTAAGTAATGAATAAAAATGTATTTTTATTTTTGATTTATGGAATTTTGATTTTGGTCTTAGGTGTTTTCCCAACTAATGTTCCCAAAGAATTTTTTGATATTTCCATTTTTTTTGTTCGTGGTGATTATTTTCTTCATGCTTTTTTATTTTTCCCTTGGATGTTGTTGAATCCTAAACAATTCCATTCAGTTGGCACATGGTTTTTGTTAGGTTTATTCGTTGCAATAACAATAGAAGGTGTTCAATTTTTTATTCCTTATCGAATGTTTCTTTGGTCAGATCTGTTGGCTAATTGCATAGGTGTTATCGTGGGTTTGTTGATATTTCTCATTTTGAAAAGAATTCATATCAAACGAAAAAAAAAGCGAGTGTATCTTTTTAAATAATAGATAGCGTTTCATAATAGTTTTGGTGGAGCGTTTCGATAAAAAACTGTTTGAATTTTTTTTTCAAACAGTTTTTTTTTGTGATTATCGCTCTGCACCAATCGCTTCTAAATTTTCTTTAATCATATCTTTCAGAAAACGAATAACTTGCGGATTGTTCATGGGAACACCATCCAACTCTTGTTTGATCTCTTCCGTATCAAAAGTGAAAGTATCTTTTTCTGTAATGTGGTGATAAATAAAACGGCGGTCGAGAAACGATGATGCCAACAACACCAAAGTTCCTTCAATGTCACCCAAAGCCGGACGGTCGATGTTTTTGTGCGACATGGTTACAAAAACCGTAGTTCCTTTTCCCACTTCCGATTCGATTGAAAGTGTCCCGCCGGTTTGTTCTGCCGTCATTTTAAATAAAGGCAAGCCCATTCCAACTTTTCGCGTAGTTCGAGAGGTTGTGTAGGGGTCGGTAACGCGTTGAAGCACTTCGGGCGGAATGCCTTTTCCGTTGTCTGCGATAGCGATGTTGTATTCGTCTTTTTCGCGATTTTCGGTGATGGTTAATGAAACGGTTGTGGCATTAGCACTCAATGAGTTGTGCAGGATGTCTAAAATATGTTCGCTAAGCTCTTTCATGATTTTTTTGTCTGTTAACGTGTTATTTATTTTCGATGCGGTTCAACACTTCGACCGTTTTCTTTTTTCAAAGCCAACCTGATTTCGTCAAAAGTGGCGGCTTCCATCGTAAATTCGGCATACACTTTTCCAATATCTTCTGGATAATGAGCATCGGAGCTTTGAATAAAAGAATAATTTTTTAAATAGGGATATTGCGCCAATATTTCTGACCACGTGGTATGTCTCGAAATTTCAAATCCATCCACATTCATATCTGGTGGAACAAAACCTAATTGACTTGTCAAGCTAAAACGGGGACGTTCAACATGTGCAGGGATAAAAAGTCCGTTTCGGCGATGTACTTCTTTTTCTAACTGATCAATATCCAAATCGGTGGCTGAGATGAGCAGTTTGTCGATTTCGTTAATCACATCTTCATCTTTATCAATAACCACTTGATAACCAAATTTATCAGGGTCATTGTGAATGGGTAAAATGCGGTCGTAGATGAAATTACTGAACTCGTTTACGACCGATTTTTTTTCAAAAAAAGCTAAACAATGCGCCTCTTCTTTCGTGGTAACTTCCATGCCCATCATCACAAATATTCCGGCTTTTTCACCCAACTCTTTAACCAAAAACGATTGCAAACCGCAGTTGTGGTCGGTGATTCCGATGATATCCAACTGTTGTTCTTTGGCACGTTCGATGATGGTTGTCGGCGTGTTGTCCAAACTTCCGCACGGAGAAAGTAGCGTGTGAATATGTAAATCAGCACGAAAAGTATTCATTACGAATGAATTAACTCGTATATTTTTCCGGTGATTTCAAAAGTTTGTAAATCTGTTCCAAGAATGGGCATCTCGTCTTCGTTGCTTTTTTCGATGGTTTCAGGTTCGGGTTTAAAACCTTTTACCAAAACAATGGCTGCCAACTCTTTCAACGATGCAATTGCCATAATGTTTTTGTGGGTTTGTAGCGTTACCCAAACGTTTCCGGCGTTGCAATTGCCCATCACATCGCTTAATAAATCGGAAGTGTAGCCTCCCGCAATTTCTTTGTTTAAACCACTTTCACCACAATAAATAGTAAGGTTTAATTTTTCTGCTAATTCTTTGACTGTCATTTTAATATATTTTAAATTTTTTGAAGATTCATTTTTTGTTCAAAGGTGAATAAAGGTTGGCTGTATGATAGATTCTACCATCTTCAACCAATTCTGAGTCGGGAAATATTGATTGAGCTTCTTGTTCGAGGATGCTTTCATCATCAATAAAACGAGAAGAGATGTGTCCCAACAGCAATTTTTTCACATGAGCAGCTTTGGCTAACGTTGCTGCTTGTCGAGCGGTGGAATGTCCGCGTTGTTCGGCTAAATCCGTTTCTGCATCGCTGAAAGTGGCTTCGTGATACAAAATATCGATGTTGGACAGAAACGGTTGGTAGTTTAAATTGATTTGTGTATCAGCAAAATAGGCGTAGGAGTGAGGCTGACCGGAAGATGTTGTAATGAGTTGATTTTGAATAATTTTTCCGTCATTAGTAACGAAATCGGCTCCATTTTTGATGTTTTTGATGGTATCGAAATCGGGATGAAATGTTTCAACAAAATCGTGTCGGATATTGCGTTTTTTTTGTTTTTCGCGAAAAATGAAACCAAAAGTCGGAATGCTATGTATTAACGGTAAGGAATGAACCGTCATCGATTCATTTTCAAAGATCAATTGATTTTCAATTGGTTGTAAATCATGGAAAATCAGAGGATAGAATAAACGTGTTTCAGATAATAAAAAGGTGTGTTCCAAATAATTTTTCAGAGGTTCCGGAGCATAAATGTGCATGGAAACTTCACGCTGATTGAGGTTGAGCGAATTGAGCAATCCAACCAATCCAAAAAAATGATCGCCGTGCAAATGAGAAATAAAAATATGTTGAATGCGATGGCGTTTAATGTCGAATTGTTGCATTCGATATTGAGCACCTTCGCCGCAATCGATTAAAAAAAGCGACTGTTCGCACGCTAAAACTTGACTGCTAAGCCACCGTTTTTTTGTAGGAACAGCCGCCGAACTACCTAAAACGGTAATCGAAAAGCTCATATTTTATTTTAAGATTTTAAAACCGACACAAAATTTGAAGGTGCTGAAATGGGTTTTCATTTCCACTTCATCAATGGTAGCTCTATAACCATTGGTGAAAGTGTAGTCGTACATCAAATCAACGGTAAAACGCCATAAATCGACACCAACGCCCACTTGACCGGCAAAATCGAAAGTACCTGATTTGACATCAGCCCAAACACCATCAATATTAGCTCCCAAAGAGTTACGCAATGCAAATCCGAAACGTGGACCTAAGAAACCGCGAAACTTAATGTCGTCTCCATCATAAATTTTGTAACCCACAAGAATAGGAATGTCTAAAGTTTGAAACTTCTGTTTATCTTCATCATTTTCAATGATTTCATCTTGAATATCTTCAAAATCTGGTGTTGTAGTTTTTAATGAATATAAAACTTCCGGTTGTACGTACAATTTTTTTCCGATACGAAGAAAAACGCCGGCATCAAATCCCGGACCCACTTCATAACTGATTAAACTATTGGAACCGCCGACTTTGAGAGAAGAAAGATTCAAACCTGCTTTAATGCCAACGTTGAATTGTCCGAACAAAGCGATCGAACATAAAGCAAAACATAAAGTTAAAATAATTTTTTTCATCTTTTATGATTTTAAATTTTGAGGTGCAAAGTTACACTTAATCTTAAATTAAAAGTGCTTCTTAAAAATTTATTCCCGATAATTTGTAAAAGGTAACATTAATTGAAAATGATGAAGTTGTTATGTAAAAAAACATGAAAAAATGAATCTTAAGTAATCGGAAAAATTTAGTAATAAATTAATAATATTGATAAATTATTGAATAGCAATTTCTAACGGTAATAGATTAAACTTGAAAAATTTTATAAATAAAAATGAAAATTATTACCTTTGCACCCTTGTAAAATTAAGAAATTATTATCAATAATCGAAGAGTAATATGGCAACAACTGCTGATTTTCGTAATGGATTAACCATTTATTTCAATGACGATTTATACACAATTGTAGAATTTCAACACGTAAAACCCGGTAAAGGAAGTGCATTTGTTCGTACAAAACTAAAAAATGTTAAGACAGGAAGAGTAATTCCTAATACCTTTAGTGCCGGTGTAAAAATTGATGTAGCACGTGTAGAAAGAAGAAAATTTCAATTTCTTTTCAAAGAAGGTGATATGTATAATTTTATGAATTTGGAGAACTATGAACAAATAGCCATTGAAGGCGATTTAATCAATGCTCCTGATTTATTGAAAGAGAGTCAAGAAGTTGAAATCGTTACTCATGTTGATACCGAAACACCGCTATTTTGCGAATTACCGGCATTTGTCGATTTGACCATTACTTATACTGAGCCCGGTGAAAAAGGCAATACTGCTACCAACACTTTAAAACCGGCAACCGTTGAAACCGGTGCCACTGTTCGTGTTCCGATTTTTATCAATAACGGAGAGTTAATTAGAATTGACACTCGTACACACGAATATTCAGAAAGAGTTAAAAACTAGTTGATTTTTTTCAACTATTGTAGAATAAAAAAATCAAAAAATGAAATTTTCCAAACCTTATTCGTTGAAGGAACTCTCAGCTTGGTTGAACAGAGAATTTTTGGGAGATACTCAACAAGTGATTACCGGCTTGAATGAACTTCACCGAGTTGAAGAAGGAGATATTACATTTGTCGATCATCCAAAATATTTTGAAAGAGTACTGAATAGTCATGCTACAACTATAATTATTAATTCGAAAGAGGTTCAATGTCCGGAAGGAAAAGCTTTGATTTTTTCGGATGATCCTTTTTCCGATTTTAATAAAATAATTCTTGAACATCGACCTGTTTTGTCTTTTACTGAGATGGTCAGCAAAAAAGCTGAAATCGGGAAAGGAACGATTATTCAACCCGGAGCATTTATCGGCGACTTTGTGAAAATTGGTGAAAACTGCATCATTCAGCCTAATGTAACGATTTATCCTTACACTGAAATTGGAAACAATGTTGTAATTCATTCCGGCTCGGTCATTGGTGCCGATGCTTGCTATTTCCAAAAAAAGGATGGACAATATCGTAAATTTAATACGTGTGGTAAAGTTGTCATTGACGATGATGTTGAGGTTGGTGCATGTTGTACCATTGATGCCGGTGTTACGAGCGAGACAAAAATTGGAGCAGGTACTAAATTTGACAATCATGTTCAAGTGGGACACGATACCGTTATCGGAAAGAATTGTTTAATAGGTTGCCATTGTTCTATTGCCGGCGTTTCGGATATAGAAGATAACGTTGTTCTTTGGGCAAAAGTAGCTGTCAATAAAGATATTACATTAAAAAGCGGCGTGGTGCTTTTAGCAACATCCGGAACCGATAAAAGTCTTGAAGCCGGTACCTATTTTGGTATTCCTGCTGCTCCTGTAACAAAAGCTTGGCGCGAAAAAGCTGCGTTAAGAATGCTTCCTGATTTGTTACAAAAAATGAATCTTATTGATAAAAAATAGTAATAAATTTCTCTTTCATAATTTCATAAAAAAGTGTATGTCATTGATATACACTTTTTTTTATAATGCTTTCCACAAAGCTTGAAAATCTTTGTACGCTCCAAAGCAAACCAACTCGTCTCCATCAGCCAGCTTTTCGCTGTTGATGAGCTCGTTGGAGAGCGTTTGAAATTGTTTTGTAATCATTCCTAACGAATTTTTGTCGATAATGGAATGACGTAAAGCGATGACATTCAAATGAAACTTTTTTTCTAACTCCAAGTCTTTGATATAAAAACCAAAAAGTTTTTTTGGAACTTTAAATCTCATCACATGAAAATGGTCGCCGAGAGAAAGTGAATCGACTTCTGTTCCAAAATCGACCAAATGAGCGATATTGCGGGCGGCATCTTCTTCGGGTGTCAAAATCTTTTCTACATCAAAAGCCTCTAAAATGGCTTTGTGTGTTGAATCAATGGCACGGGCATACAGATGTTCCACCTTTTTCTTTTTTAACAAAGCGATGATGCGGATAGATGCATCCAAATTTTCTCCGATGCTGACAATTACCACATCGACAGCGTTGAGAGGCAACACCGAAAGCGACATTTCTTGGGTGGCATCAATGAGATACGACACAGCAATTTTATCTTTTAAAGCATTGATATTATGTTCGTTGTTATCAACGCCGATGACTTCGTGTCCTAAGGCAGAAAGCTCTTCTGCCAACACGCGACCGTAGTTTCCTAAACCGATGATGAGATATTTCATGATGATACTAAATTAGTTGATGATGATATTTTCGTAGGGGAAACGATAACCGCCTTTTGTGGGTTTGAAAATTCCCATAAGTAAGGTAATCAGTCCGATACGACCAATGAACATTAAAATTGTGATAATAATTTTGCTGCTGTTGCACAACAGCATGGTGGTATTGAGAGATGAACCGACTGTTCCCAACGCCGAAAAGCATTCAAAGGCGAGGTTGAAACGGGATATATTTGGTTCAAGAATAGTTAACAAGAAAAATGCAATAAACAAAATGGCTAACGAAACGATGATAGTGGCGTTGGAGCGGCGAATGGAGTCGTTGGTGATTTCGCGATTGAAGATTTCGACCCGATGACCGCCACGTGCCACAGTTACCAAATTGAGCATCGAAACGGCAAAAGCATTCACTTTGATACCGCCTGCAGTTGATTGCGATCCGCCTCCGATCCACATCAACAAAATGATAATCAGCAGCGATTGAGCTGAGAAATGAACGGGATTGATGCTTGAAAAGCCTGCCGTTCGGGGCAATGTTGCATTAAAAAAGGCGTGAATCCATTTGTTGGTTGTCGATAATTCGGCGAAAGCGTTATTCCATTCAAAAAAGGCAATGGTCAACGTTCCTAAAACCAACAGCCAAAAGGTGGTCCATAGCACAATTTTTGTATTGAGGTTGAAAAGATGTTTGATGTGCGGTGCCTGAAACGAATTTTTGAAACGTCCCCAAATTCTAAGAAGTTCGTATTTAAGAATCTCTTTAAAATTAACTAAAATGGGGAAACCGATACCGCCAAAAATGACCAACAACGAGATAATAATATAGAAAAACGATTGATGTTGCATTAAAACCACGTTTCCTAAGTTGTCGGGCAGCGTTGAAAAACCGGCGTTACAAAAGGCGGAGATAGAATGAAAAACAGAGAAATAGATTTCTTGAGACAAAGTCATATTTAACGTTCCGTGAATACACCACCAAATGGAGATAGCTCCCGCAGCTTCAATTACAACTGTAAATAACAAAACATAAAGCAATGTGTTTAAGATAGATGAACCTAAGGAATTGGAGCTGACCATATCTTTCATCACCAATTGGTTGTAAAGCGAGGTGTTGCCCATAAAGAACATGGCAAAAAAGCTGGTTAAAGTCATCACGCCCAATCCTCCGATTTGAATCAAAATCAAAATGACGGAAAAACCGATGGTCGTGAAGGTTTCGGCAACATTTACGGAGGTTAATCCCGTTACACAAACGGCACTAGTGGCGGTGAAGATCGAATCAATCCAACTGATTCCGTTGAATGTACAACGCGGCATTTTCAGAAAAACGGATCCGATAATGATGATAATCAAGAAACTGATTGCTAAAATCAATGATGGATTGGTGCGTTTGCCAAACATCCTGACCACACTGTTGGACAGTTGAAAAATTGAAAATGCCGCTAATAGAACGACATGAAACACACCGTTATTCAGCCAATCCCAAATGGTGATGAATATTTCGTTTTGAAGTGGGCGTGCAACGATTAAAGGAATGGCAGAAATGTAGAGCAAAGCACTGAGAATCCAGAATATTTTTTTGAATTTTTTACGATTTTCGTGCGGTTCAAAAATAATATGGAAAAGAATGTACAATAGATAAACGTATCGTGAAATGCTGTAATAGTGAAAAATCAAGGCTTGATCATCAGGTGAAACTTCAAATCCGATTTGAAAAAAAACACCAATTAAAACCAATACAGAGCAAATGACGGTTAAAAAGTCAATGATTCGTAAAAGCCATTTGGTGTATGGTGTTGACCATTGGTGATGATAAAGGAATAATTTTTTCAGAAAACGCATGGTTATTTTATTAGTTAATAATCAATGTAATATAACATTTTACTTCAACTATTCGATACGGTAATTCCATTTAGAGTCGGTCCGAAAGATTTCTGCAACTTCGGCAATGTTTATTTTCTTACTACATTGTAAATGAACACGTTTTTTAATTTCCGGATCATTCATGACGATTTTTAAGGTTCCTTCGCCTTTGTGTTTTTTGCAAATATTGATTAACTCATCGGAAAATTTCTCTGTAATATCATCAATATCAACAGTTAAAGTAATATTTTTTGCCATTTTCGTAAGCACTGTTTCCAATAATGTCATAGAAATGATTTTCAATTCCAACTCTTCCGATTCACGCATTCGAGCTTCAATTTTGGCAGTTACCAAAACCATACGACCTTTTGTCAGAAAAGGTTTGCATCTCAGATAATTATCGCTGAAAAGCATTACCTGAACAGAATCATCAATATCTTCAAGTGTAGCACGACCAAATTCTTTACCATTTTTTCCGAAATTGCTGGATGCTTCCGATATCATGGCGGCGAAAGTAAAAGCCGGTGCGTTTTTAAACTTTTCCATATCGTTTTTGAAGTTGGAAATAGTTTGATTGGTAAAGAATTTGATTTCGTCTCTGTATTGATTGAGCGGATGCCCCGAAATATAAAAACCGGTCATCTCTTTTTCTTTGGATAAGCGGGTGATTTCGTCCCATGGTTCGCATTGCGGAAAAGTGATGGACGGCAAATTGTCCTCTTCAATATCTCCAAACAACGAAGATTGGGCGGAGTTTTTTTGTTCGGCTACTTTGGTAGCATAGCGTAATAGTTTTTCGATGAAATTGGGTTCGTTGTCGCGGTCGGGATAGAAAAATTGGGCGCGGTGCATCCCTTCAAAACAATCGAAAGCGCCCGAATTGGCTAAACTCTCCATACTTTTCTTGTTGATGAAACGCGGGTTAATGCGTAGCACAAAATCCATAATATCTTTGAAACTTCCGTTTTTATCACGTTCTTCCAAAATGGCATCGGCAACGGCTTCTCCCACACCTTTGATGGCATTCAGTCCAAACAAAATATTTCCTTCTTTATTGACAACGAAGTTTTTACGCGATTCATTCACCGATGGACCTTTCACTTTGATTCCCATTCGGCTGCATTCATCGATGAAGAAGGTTATTTCTTTGATGTCGTTTAAGTTATGACTTAATACAGAAGCCATAAATTCGGCGGGATAGTGGGCTTTTAAGTAGGCGGTTTGATACGAAACCCATGAATAGCAAGTGGCGTGCGATTTGTTGAAGGCGTATTTGGCAAAATCTTCCCAGTCGCCC
>JAQUSR010000044.1 GCA_028710155.1 Bacteroidales bacterium
ACTATCTGTTTCCGAAAAAAATGACATACTTTCAGTACTATGTATTGTCGTCTGCTTTTTTCTACATTTGATATGCGTTGTCAAAACATTATTCCAACAAAATCCCTCCCTAAAATAGAACGTATACCCTTGATACCTTGCCTTTGGGTCTGTCTTCAAAAAACGGAGGACATTTTAGGTTTAGTAAATACCACGTTCCCAACGTCCATTGTTTGATTTTGTTGGTTGGCGTACATTTGTATAAGCAAGATATCTGTATAAAGTTCCACGTGCAATTTTTAGGCGTTTTGCAATCAATGGAATACTTTCGCCTTGCGCTATTTTTTTGAGAATATAATTGTGATTGGTCTTACATCTCTGGTTCAACAATTTGTTTCTAACGCCTTTTTGTCTACCGATAATAATACCTTCCGCTTTCGCCCTTGCCAATGCCTCTTTTGTCCGCTGCGAAATAAGATTGCGCTCAATTTCCGCCGAAAGCCCGAAGGCAAACGCTAACACTTTACTTGAAATATCGCTACCAAGTCGGTAGTTGTCCTTAATTGTCCAAAGTTGAATCTCCTTTTTCATGCACGCCGAAAGCACGTCCATAATCATAAATAGACTGCGCCCAAGTCGGCTGAGTTCGCTACAAATAAGAATGTCGTCCTTCTGCAATTTTTTCAACAACTTGCCTAAAAGTCGTTTTTCAGGTTCTTTTGTGCCGCTAATGGTTTCGTCAAACCACTTGTCAATTACAATATTTTGGTGGCGGCAAAAATTATTGATTTCAAACCGTTGGTTTTCCACCGTTTGTTTGTCGGTGCTCACGCGAATGTATCCGTAAATCATTTTTAATGAAATATAATAAAAAATCTTTTCAATTTGTTGGGTGTCTCGTTCTACGAACGGAGCGGAAATGAAATTTTGAATGAATATTATTATATTAATATCGGACTAATGAATTTATTCTTAAACCATAATGATTTAGCTAAAGAGAATATTACTCTCATAGAATCAATAAGTAGAAAGAACGTACATAAAACATAGAATTGGTGTATATGCATTTTCACGTCTGTACACAAAATGCGAAATTATGTACACGTAATTCTTGGTATGTACATAAAAACGCCATTTTATGTACATACTAACATCAAAATATAAAGCAAATGTGCAACGAAATACAATTTCTATTATACAGCATATCTGAAGAACAGGGCAATGTGCAGGTAGTAGTGAAAGATGAAACACTATGGTGCACACCGAACGCAATAGCACAAAAATTCGGTAGGAGAGTTGCCACAAGCGAACCTCAACACCAACTACATTTGTCTCATTTCCTATTTTTCGCTTGACAATACCAAAATTTTTTTTTGATATTCCTTTGGCTTCATTCGTTTTGTTGGTCGTCTTTTTTTTAATAAGCTACAACTTGGTATGACCTTTTTTTCTCTGCTTTACAAAACTGTGAAGTCATCATTTTTTAAAATTCTTTTATTTCAATAATTTAGATAAATTGCTTTACCTTTGCCATTCAAAAATCTCATAATTATATACCTATTAATATTAATAAAAATGAAAAAAACTGTTACACTAACACTATCTTTGTGTCTGCTGTTGCTCTGTTTTGGGGGCTTATCGGCACAACACATCGGAACACCTTCTGTTGTTCAAAAGAAAGCGGTTGTCAAAGAAGCCATCGAAAAAACGTGCGGTAAAGCACCAATGGTATCGCGCGTGGTTCGCAACACCATTCCCTCGAATGTTTTCCGTGGCGAAACTTCACAAGCTATCAGTTCGTTGGGTGAAACGTTTGCTTTGAATCATTTTACATTGATTGACCCAGTGGCAACAACACCTTACGGAACCTACGGCACCGAATTTCTCAACTCAGCCGAATTTTTTGGCGGAATGTTTTATTATTCCTCTTATTTAGGTTCGTTTGGAACTATTGATCCCCTCACCGGCGTTATCAATACCATTTCAACCGGAAATCCATACGGCAGCATTGCTTACAATCCGACAGACGATCAGTTGTATGGTTTATCGTTAGGACCAAATCCCGTTTTGTATTTAGTGGATCAAGGAAGCGGCGTTGCCACCGGTTTAATTACCAGTCCGAGCGACCATTACATTTTCGGAATGACCATCACCAACGATGGTCGCATTTTATTGATTGACGGCGAAGTGAACGGAATCAGCGAAATGGATCCGGAAACCGGTACCCTTACCACTCTTTGGACAGCCGGTTTTACCGTCAATTATGGTCAAGATATGGCTTGCGACCGCGAAACCAACACACCTTATTGGGCAGCCTACAACGCCGATGCTTCAACAGCTTCTTTGTTTGCCATTGATGTCAATAATGCAACAGGAACTTATCTCGGCGATTTCTCGGAACAAGCAGCCTGCTTTTCCATTCAAACCGAACCCAACCTCGCCCTTGCTGTTTCGCCTACCAACTTGGTTTTGACGCCCGATCCCAATCAAGGACTTACGGCGGTTTTGGCTTGGAACAATCCTACTACAACCCTTGCCGGCGATCCGCTCACCAACATTCAAAAAATGGTGGTGAAACGAAACGGAGAAATCGTTCAAGAATTTTTAAATCCGACCGTTGGTGCAGCCATGACTTATACCGACAATGTACCTATCTCCGCTTATTATACGTACAGCGTTTATGCCGTTACCTCAGAAGGAGACGGCGTTCCTGCGATAGCTTCTGCTACTGTTGGCACCTTGTGCACGATTAAGGTTTACGGACACGATGCTTACGGCGATGGATGGACCGGAAATTTCATCGGTTTTCAAGATCCGTTTGGCAACCAATTCGGCTTTTTTACCGTTTATGGTAATGAAACCTCTTACGAATATTCTTTGCCGAAAGGCTCTATCATTCAATGCGTTTGGTATCCGGGCGGCTATTCCAACGAGGTGGATTCCATTTGTATTATGAACGATGACAGCACCGTAATTTATTCTTCTTCGACACCGCCGGCAGACGGAATTTTTTATACATTTTCTAACAAATGTTCTGAAATTGTTCCCAATCCGCCGTCAGATTTTGTGGCTGCAGGCATCCCTAACCAAGATTTATCGGTGCTTCTATCGTGGACCAATCCCGCCACCGACATTAACGGTCAACCTTTAACCGACTTGTCGAAGATTGTAATTTTAAGAGACAATGTCGTCATTGAAGAGATAGAGAACCCGACTATCGGCGAAACCATGAATTTTATCGATAATGTTCCGGAAACGGGTGCTTATTCTTACATGATTTATGCTGTCAACGAAACCGGTACCAGCGATCCGGTCTCCACCATCATCACCGTCGGCGATCTGTGTTTGATTACGATTGATATGTATGATGGTTATGGCGATGGTTGGGGTACTGCTATGATTACCATCTTACAAGGTGATGAGATCATCGGAACGGCAACATTGGGCAGCGGATCATTTGCATCTGTCGTTTTTCCGACTCCTATGGGAGCCACTGATTTTCAATGGACACAAGGTGTTTGGGATGATGAAATCTCGTTTACCATCAAAGATGCTTTTGATGTTCCTATTTATCAATGTGATAACGCTTACGGAATACCTAACGGACAGATTTTTTTCTCGTTTGATAACAATTGTGCGATGTATGACACCATAGAAGTATCAGGTGTTATTACCAAAGTTTCCGATAATTCACCGATCGAAGGTGCCTCCGTGATTTTTGACGGATTGTTGGGCGACACGCTCATTACCGATGCTCAAGGTTATTATGTCGGTGAATTTTATCAAGGATATGTTTATGATATTATTGTTAAAGCCGATGGATATAACACCATTACGGATGAAGATTTTATCGTTCCGTTGAATCCTATAACCAAAAATTATGCAATGACGGCTCCTTCAATTTCGGTAAATCCGACTGACGTTACCATTACGGCAACCTATCAACAATTCGGATCAGCTTCCGTAACCGTTACTAACAACGGAAACGGACCTTTAACCTACTACGTTACACCGGAATATGAAGAACGAACTGCTGTTGAAGGAATCTCTTACGAAGAATTTTTGCAATCAGCCGGCAATTTGCCACACAACGATGCTCCGAAAACGTTTGCAGCAGCCCCGAGTTCAACATCGGCTTACGTTTACAATCCGTTGCCGACACGCTACGAAAATAGTAACGCCTTGATTTGTTTTACAGAACAATTGAATCGTTTTACACTCAACAATCCCGCAGTAGCAACACCTTTCGGAACAGCATCAGAAATGATCAGCTCTGCCGAATATATTGATGGTGTTTATTATTATTCAACCGCTATCAACGGCATTTTTGGAACCATTGACCATGAAACCGGAGCCTGCTCTTGGATCTCTTACGGAAATAATTACGGCGCTATTGCTTACAACCCCGTTGATCAACAACTTTATGGCATCTCGCTGAGCAGTCCGGCCATTTTATTCAGCGTGGATCGTGAAACAGGCGCTTCCACACCGCTTTTAGCATTACAAACAGGTTTCATTTTAAGTTTCACCATTGATAATGATGGACGTTTCTTTGTGATTAATGCCAGCTTTGGCGGTATCTGCGAAGTGGATCCGACAACAGGTGAATTTATCAATATGTGGTCGTCGGGTTTTTCGGTCAATTACGGACAAGATATTTCGTGCGATCGTACTCAAAATCAAATCTATTGGTCTGCCTACAACGCCGATGCTGATGCAGCACAACTTTATCATGTAAATACACAAACCGGAGACATGACGCTTATGGGAACCTTCCAAGATCAAGCCTCAGGTTTTGCCATCGACGGATCTGTGGGTTGGTTGCAATCAGACCCGTTGACAAAAGTGATTCAAGCCGGAAGCAGTCAAACGGTTACTCTAACCGCTGACGGTGGTTTTAATGTGCCCGGAACCTATCATGCCGTTGCGCATTTTAATAGCAAAAATCCAAATGCAGGAACTGTTGATGTTAATGTAACTTTGGTTATTGAAGATCCTGATTGCGAAACGCCTACCAACGTAGAGGCAACAGGAAATTCGGATGCCGCAGAAATTGTTGTTCAATGGGATGGTGCATCTGATGACATTTCGTACAACATTTTCGCCAACGGAATACAGGTGATGACCGGTGTAACAGAAACAACAGCAACGTTGACCAACATTACTTTTGAAACAGAATATTGCATCCAAATTCAAGCAGTTTGTGCTGCAGGAATCGGCGTTCTTTCCGAAGAGGCGTGCGTTACCGTGCCGGCTCCTCAAATCTGTCCGGTTCCGACTAATCTCGTGGCTCTTTCCAACAACTTGAATGCTATTAACTTAACATGGTCGGCTCCTGCTACACGCGATGAGGTGATTTTATTTGACGATTTTGAAGACGTAGAAACTGAAGGAATCCCCGAAGGATGGTTGGTACTTGATAACGATGGAGATGGTGTAACGTGGTATGGCTTGAACGGAATCGGCACGATTTTCGGACACAGCGGTATGGGATTGGTGACTTCTGCTTCATATCAAACAGTGCCTTTGACACCCGACAACTTCCTCATCACCCCGATGTTTGAAGGCGCTAATGTAGTCAATTATTGGGTAGGTGCTCAAGATGCCGATTATTCTTACGAACATTATGCCGTATGTGCTTCATCAACAGGAACTAACGCTTCCGACTTTACCATTTTATTTGAAGAAACAATGGTCGGAAAAGGCACTCAACCTACCGGCGAAAGAGGCACCAAAGGACAAGGAACATGGTATGAAAGAACAATTGATTTGCCGGAAGGTACTAAATATCTGGCGTTCCGCCATTTTGACTGTACAGACGCATTCCGTTTGAATGTGGATGACGTTGCTATAAAAAATGTGATTCCGGAAGTTTTGGTTTACAACGTTTATCGTGATGGTTCTTTGTTGATAGCCAATGTGGAAGGAGAAGCTTATTCAGATACAGAAATTCAAAATAATGTTGAATATTGCTACACCGTCACTCATGTTTGCTCATTTGGCGAATCGGATCCTTCCAACGAAGATTGTGAATCTTTAATCGTGGGTATCAACGAAAATGAAAATGACTATCAAATTTTCCCGAACCCTGCCAACACGAAAGTAACCATCAAAGGTGAAAACATTGAAAACATCGTTGTTTACAATGTTTTGGGTCAAGTCATCAACAACATCCAAGTTGCCGGCAATACCTCAATCGACATCAACACCGCCGCTTACGAAGCCGGTGTGTATATGTTACGCATTGTGGCACACGACGGCAGCATGACCACCCAACGAGTGGTGATCACACACTAAGAATTAGTTAATTCCTATATTTGTGGGGATTCAGAAAACTGCGATGTTTTTTGAATCCCTTTTTTTTGCGATATGATGAATAAAATTTGATTTTACAGATTTATTCCATTCATTACGAATCGTTTACATATTCCTCAACAAAACCATCAACAAATCTTTTTTAACGCAGAACAAAGAAAAAGATGTTGTACCTTTGCCACCTTGAAAATTAAAAATATAACTATCTAATTATTAATAATTTAATACTTTTACGTATGACAAATTCTCTGAAGAAAACCATGTTTTTGATGTTGATGACATTGATGACATTGGGTTTATTCGCACAAAAAGGCTCTTTACAAAAGATGCCAAAAGTTGTAGATCGAACCACATCAAGTTTGGCGGATGCTTTTCCCGTCAATCCTTTGACCGCTAATGAATCGACTACCGCCGCTTTCACTTCTATTCCGTTAGGCAACAGAGGAAACATTGCTCAAGCCATGCACCTTTATCCTGCCACACAACACGATTCGTGGGATGTTACCGATCCCGCAACACCGGAATATCATTCTGCTTTCTCTGTAAGAATGCGCGGTGGAGAATTTTTAAACGGCATTTGGTATTGTTATGATGCTGATATGAATTTTTATAAAGTCGATCCGGCTACCGGTATTGTTTTAACAAAAATTCCAAATGTCAATACAGTAACATTTCAAGATATAGCGTATAACTATGCTACAAATACCATGTACGGTGTTGCTTCTAATATATTGTATTCCATTAATGTAGAGACAGGTGTAGCTACACAAGCCGCTTTTTTGTCAACCATTAGCACCGTAATGACTTTTGCCATTAATTTGAATGGCACCGCTTATGGTATTACTGCCGATGACGGAATTTTATACACCATTGATTTGACTACCGGAACTTGTACAGAAGTTGGCGTTACCGGAAAAGGATGTGCTTATATGCAAAGTATGGGTTTCGACCATAACACCGAAACACTTTATTGGGGGCAATGTTCTGCTATTGACGACATGAACTTCTGTGAAGTAGATCTGACTACCGGAACGGCTGCTATTTTAGCATCTAACTTCGGAGAATTTAACGGATTTTTTGTACCCTATTTCAATAATCCCAACATTGCATCGGCACCAAGCAATTTTACAGTTACACCCGATGCCGATTTAGAACTTTCGGCAACATTATCATGGACAAATCCTGCAACTACAGTGGGAAACATTCCTTTAACTGCTATTTCGGCTCTGAAAATTTTTAGAAACGGTGAATTGATTCATACCATTTCCAACCCGACACCCGGAGCTGCCCAAACGTGGGTAGATAACTCCATTCCTGCACCGGACAATTATTCCTACTACATGTATGTTGTTACTTCTGCCGGCGACGGCGTTGTTACCAGCGACTTTGTTGCCGTTGGAGCAACTTGCACCGTAACTGTTTATGGACAAGATTCTTATGGAGACGGCTGGAATGGAGCCTACATCAGATTTGTTGATGCACAAGGAATTCCGAGAGGTACTTTTACAGTTGCCAACGGTTTTGAATCTACTCAACAAATTATATTTCCATCAGGTAGCAACATCAACTGCATTTGGGTTGCAGGTGATTACGATTCGGAAGTGAATCAAATCACCATCACCCAACAAGGCGGAAACGTTTTATATACCTCTCCCGCAGCTCCAACCGGATTGTTTTGCAACTTTACCAACAATTGCGCCCAAAATATTCCCAATCCGCCTACCAACTTTTTGGTAACTCCCAATGCTGCTAATTTAACCAACATACTGACATGGACTAATCCTACATCTTGCATTAATGGAGCCGAACTTGTCATGACTTCTATTACCATTTCTCGCAACGAAACGGTCATTCAAACCATCAATAATCCCGTTAACGGTGCCGACGAAACCTACGTTGACCAACTGCTTGAACCGGGGATCTATACCTATACCATTTTTGTTTCCAATGAAAGCGGTAACAGCGAATCGGTGAGTTTTACCGTAACCATTGGCGGATCGTATCAAATGGCTTTTGGTCAAATGATTGAAATCACCACTTGTTCAGGCGTGATTTACGATAACGGCGGTTCCAATAGCAATTATGCTTCCTACAGCAACGACACGATGATTATTTATCCTGCAACAGAAGGAGCGAAAGTTGCCATTAACGGTACTTATGCCATTGAATCTAATTACGACTTTTTGTATGTGTATGACGGCGTCGGCCTTGAAGGAACGTTGTTGCATACCTATTCTTATACCAACGGCGGAACAGTGGGAGACGTCTCCTCTTCCGGACCTTTAACACTGCATTTTACATCCGATCAATCGATCGAAAAAGTCGGGTTTGCTATTAACGTAAGTTGTACGGCACCGACTGTCGTTACAGGAACCGTGGCTAATTTAACCACCGGAGCGCCCATCGAAAATGCAACAGTGAACTTTATCGGAGTGGGTGGCGGCACTGCTGTAACCGATGCTTTAGGCAATTATTCCGCCAGTGTTTTAACCGGAATTTTCGATATTACCGTAACAGCTGAAGGATACAACACCATCGAAGAAATCGATTATGTGGTGGAAGAAGGTGGCGCTTCCGGTAAAAACTTTGCCATGACTGCTCCTATAATTGATGTTAATCTCGATTCAATTTCGTTGACCATCCCTTATTTGGGAACAACATCTGCCGAAGTTACTATCAGCAATACCGGCAACGGTCCTCTCACCTTTGTTGTAGATCCTGAATATGCTGAAGATAGAAATATTAGAAGTCTCAATAGTAGAGCTACCATCGCTTTAAACGGAACCGATATCAGAAAATTCATTTTGAATAATCCGTCAGAAACCATTCCGTTGGCAACAGCTCCCAATTTTATGAATTCTGCCGAATATGTAAATGGAAAATTCTATTTTGCATCGGGCGTTAACGGCGCTTTCGGAACCATCAACATCGAATCGGGAACCATGACAACCATTTCAACGGGTAATCCTTACGGTAGCATCGCATTTAACTATGCCGATGGAAATATGTACGGCATTTCATTAGCCAACGGCGCCTCCATTTTGTATCGCGTAGATATGGAAACCGGTGCCGCTACTGTTGTAAAACAATGTCAAATGGGCTTTGTTTTGGGTATGGCAATCAACAACGACGGTCGTTTCTTCTTGATTGATGCCATGGCAGGCGGTATTTGCGAGTTGAATACTTTAACCGGCACCTATTCAAGAGTTTTGTCACCCGGCTTTTCAGTCAATTCCGGACAAGATATTACTTGCGACCATAACGAAAACGAAATTTATTGGGCAGCTTACAACGGTAATTTAAGCATCTCTCAACTATATCACATTGATGTTGATGAAGAGGTATTTACATTGATTGGAACTTTTGAAGCTCAAGCATCTTGCTTTGCCATCGAAGGTCCGACGGGTTGGCTGAAATTTAATCCTGTAACAGATGTTATTGAAGCTCAAGAATCTGAAACCGTAACATTAACCGCTGATGGTAGTTTTGGATTATTACCCGGAACTTATCATGCAACAGCTCGTTTCAGCAGCAAAAACCCGAATGTGGGTTCCGATTCAGTTAAAGTTACTTTGGTCGTAGAAGAACCGGCTTGCGGATCACCACAAAATTTGACGGCAACGGCTCATCAAGAAGATACTACCATTGATATTCAATGGGAAGCCGTTCAAGATGCTTTGTATTACACCGTTTATGTTAATACTGAAGTACTACTCACAGACTTAACCACAACATCGGCAACACTTTCCAATTTAAACTACGATTTTGAATATTGTATTGAAGTTGTAGCCGTTTGTTCTGAAGGAGTCGGAATACCCAGCAACGAAGTCTGCGTAACTATTCCTGCACCTTTTTTACCCGTCATCACTATCACTGTTGATGAAGTGACCGAAACCACAGTAGCCGCCTCGTTTGATGCTAATGAAGATTGTGCTTCGTATTATATTTTAATAGGCATTCAATCGGAGATGGAAATGTGGATGCAAATGATGCAAGCCACTTTAGAACAATTGGTACAACAATGGGGCTTACACATTTATTCTGATACCTCATACGTTTGGACAGGTCAAACACCAAACACAGAATATACCATTTACGCACTTCCTTTAGATGCCGAAGGTTTGATTTATGAGATTCAAACGCAAACCGTTACTACACCGGGTGGCGGTGGTCTTGGCGAATCTGTTATTGCCATAGAATTATCGGAAATAACAGCCTCATCGGTTAGAATGATAGCCACACCTAATGAACATACCGCTGTTTTCCACGATGGATTAATTATGGCAGAACTCTTCAATGAAATCGGACAAGATTCCGCAATTGAAATCATCAAAAATAACGGCTATCCGCTTTACGAAATAGACGATTGGACGTGGAATGATTTAACACCCAACACTACTTACAAAGCCATTGCCATCGGAAAAAATGCAGACGATGTTTGGGGTGAAGCCACTATAGACGAATTTACCACATCAGATGCCGCTCCATGCGATCCGCCGACACTCTCTTCTGAACTAGGCGAATATGAAGGCAACATCGCTATTTTGCTGTCGTGGACGGCTGTTGAAGGTGCTACACTTTATACCATTTATATTAACGGCGAATCGTTGGGCAATACTGAAAACATGAGCGCTTACATTACCGGCGTTGAAGCAGGCGTTGAATACTGTTTTACCGTTACAGCAACTTGTGCTGCCGGCGAAAGCGATCCGTCTAACGAATCTTGTGCTACTATTCCACCTGCAGGATCTTTTGTAATCACAGCCACTGCAAGCGAAAATGGAACAATAACACCATCCGGAAATGTAGTCGTAGAAGAAGGTGCATCACAAACTTTTGCTATGAGTGCCAACGAAGGTTATCAAATCGAAGATGTTTTGGTGGATGGAGAAAGTATCGGGACCGTTGATACTTACACTTTTGAAAATGTAACAGAAAATCATACCATTGCAGTAACATTCACTATCAAACCGGCGGTGTCGGAAATGGATGCCCGTTTCAGTATTTATCCGAATCCGGCCAACGATAAAGTAACTATTGACGGTGAAAATATCGCTAGCATTTCGGTTTACAATGTTGTAGGTCAACATGTTGAAACGGTGAAAACAACTACGAACCGTCAAACCATTTCTACTGTAGCTTATGAAAACGGTGTATATATTTTCCGCATCACAACCCAAGATGGAAACATCGTCACTAAACGTGTGGTGATTGCACACTAATGAAGCGTTGTTAAAAATTCAAAAAGTCCGTTTCAAAAGAAACGGACTTTTTTTAAATGAACCATCTAATCCATTATAAAAGAGCCATCATCATCATCTATTTCTACAATGGATAAAAATAAACTTTCATCAATGAATCGGTATTTTTTCAACTCTTCTTTGATGACGACCACCTTCAAATTCGGTATTCAAAAATCGATCTACAATTTGTAAAGCCAATTCTTCCGAAATAAAACGCGCGCCCATAGACAAAATATTGGCGTTATTATGTTTACGAGACATTTCAGCCAATTCTGTATTCATACACAAAGCACAACGAACATTGGCATATTTATTGGCAACAATGCTAACACCGATTCCTGAACCACACATGATAATTGCACGTTGAATTTTTCCTTCATTCACATCTTTGGCTAAAGGATGAATAATGTCGGGATAATCAACACTTTCTTCAGAATTGGTTCCATAATCAATCACTTCAAAACCTTTTTCCTTTAAATAAAGTTTTACGGTTTCTTTCAAATGAAAAGCTGCATGATCGCATGCAATAGCTATTTTATTCATATTCTGTATTTTATATTAATAATTATTATCTATTTCAATAATGAACACCTATTTGTTAATAACTTGCAAAAGTATCTTATTTCAAACGTTTTCTTAAAAAATAAGTATGAATATTTTATAAAGTTCAATATTTTATATTTATTTAAAATTCAAATAATTAACAACTTATCAACAATTTAATGGAACGTAATTTTATAACTTTACTGTTTTTTCAACATTCAAAAAGTTATCACTTTTTTTCAATTTTTATTCATAGTTTCATCAACAATTTTTCACATTCAAGTTATCAACATTAAATAATTTCATTTATTTGTTCAGATATGTTAATTTTGCAATTTTCAAATATTTACAAGTTCACAACGTTGTTGAAAATGTTGAATAACTTTTTCGTCAAGAGTTATCAACAATATTAACAAGATAAATAAAACAAATAATAAATTTATATATAAATATATTATTATTAATATGTTAAAAGAAGAAATATTAAATTTAAAACAAAAAAAGAATGCATTAATATTGGCTCATTATTACCAAGAAGATGCCATTCAAGAAATAGCCGATTATTGTGGCGATAGTTTAGCATTGGCCAATATTGCTCAAAAAAGCGATCATTCTATTATTGTTCTTTGCGGTGTTCATTTTATGGCTGAAACGGCAAAAATTCTTAATCCTACCAAAAAAGTTTTATTGCCCGATTTGCAAGCCGGATGTTCATTAGCCGATTCGTGTAAAGCCGAAGATTTAAAAAAATTCAAAGAAAAATATCCCGATCATAAAGTTATTTCTTACATTAATTGTACAGCTGAAGTAAAAACATTATCTGATTTAATTTGTACGTCAGGAAATGCACTACAACTCATTCAATCGTTTCCAAAAGATGAAAAAATAATTTTTGCACCCGACAAAAATTTAGGCAGCTATATTAATGCAAAATTAAACAGAAATATGATTTTGTGGGATGGTTCATGTCATGTGCACAATCGGCTAAAAACGGAAGAAATTTTAAAGCTAAAACAACAAAACAGCGATGCTTTGGTAATTGCGCATCCCGAATGTCAAGGAGTGGTGTTGGCACTTGCCGATTATGTGGGTTCTACTAACGGAATGTTGAAATTTGTTAACAATTCAACTGCCAAAAAATTCATTGTAGCTACTGAAACCGGAATTTTGTTTAAAATGAAAAAAGAAAATCCTGATAAAGAATTTTTGATTGTTCCGATGGATGAAAAATGTAGTTGCAATGATTGTGATTATATGAAATTAAATACGTTAGAAAAATTATATCAATGTCTTCTAACAGAAAAGCCCGAAATTACACTTTCAGAAGAGGTGATGCAAAAAGCATTAAAATCGGTGGAAAAGATGTTGGAAATGTCGAAACAATTAGGAATTATTTAGAAAAAGATGATTAGCACTGAAGATGTAAAAATCTTTTTGCAAGCTCAACAAAATGAACTCACAGAAAGTTTAGTTTATAAAAAATTGGCATCTATAGAAAAAGATGCAGAAAATAAAAAAATTCTGTTACAATTATCAGCCGATGAGGCTGAACACGCCGGAATTTTAAAAAAATATACACAAAAGACGGTTCAACCTAACCGATGGCGGGTAAATATAATATTTTGGTTGGCAAAAATTTTCGGATTGACCTTTGCTATTAAATTAATGGAAAGAGGAGAAGAAAAAGCCAACGATTTTTATTTAAAATTTAACGAATATCCCGATTTACAAAAAATTGCTCATGATGAAGCTAACCATGAAAATCAATTGATTGGAATGATTAATGAAGAGCGTTTAGAATATATGGGATCGGTGGTTTTGGGCTTAAATGATGCTTTGGTAGAATTTACAGGAGCTTTAGCAGGTTTTACTTTGGCTTTAAACAATGCACCTTTGATAGCTTTAACGGGAAGTATCACGGGAATTGCTGCAGCCCTTTCGATGGCATCATCGGAATATCTTTCCACCAAATCGGAAAAAGATGCCACCAAACATCCGGTGAAAGCTGCTATTTATACAGGATTTGCCTACATTGTAACCGTAACGGCATTGGTTACGCCGTTCATCATATTTTCCAATGTTTTAATTTCTTTGGCGGTGATGTTAGCTATGGCTTTGATAATAATTGCTTTATTTAATTATTACTATTCTGTGGCACGTGGTGAAAGTTTTAAAAGACGTTTTGGCGAAATGGCAATACTTAGTTTTTCGGTAGCAGGAGTCAGCTTTCTGATAGGATATTTGTTAAAATATTTCACGGGAGTGGAGGCTTAAAAATCAAAATATTGGTTCTGCACATAGTTGTATCTCCGAAATTTCATCAGTTTTACCCAAAAGCCAATTTTGTTCCATTTCCGGCAGTAAAACCACGGGCATCCGTTTTTTAGTGTTGTGAATTTCAGACATTAAAGCATTGGCTTGCGTTGTAAGAATAGTGTAGGTATCAATAGTTAATCCGGTTTGCGGATGTTGCCATGTACTATAAAGTCCGGCTAAAGCAAACAGATGATTATCAGCTAATCCGATACGATATTTCTGTTTTTGTTTTCCTTTTTCATCCAACCATTTCCATTCAAAAAAACCGTCGACAAGCACCAAACAACGTTGATGGGTAACATTTCTGAATGCCGGTTTTTCGTGTATCGTTTCTATTTTCGCGTTAAGGGTGAGCGATTTAATTGAGTCGTCTTTTGCCCAGTGAGGAATCAATCCCCAGTGAAACAACTGAATAGAACTATTTTTTTTGTTGGTGATGATCGGAGTTTTCGGAAATTGAAAACCGTTGTAAAAAGCCGGTTGAAAGTTGTCTGCATCAATGAAATCGGCTTTAAAACGTTGCGATAACTCTTGAGCGGTTTTTGTTATTTGGGTAAAAAAACACATTTTGAATAGAATTTATTTTTTGAAAACATTCCTCATCGTTTTTACTTTTCGCACTTCACTTTCATTACATCGGAAATTTTAGTGGTATATTGTGGCGATAATTTTTCTTGTTTCATTTTCCAAATACGTTGTTGATCTTGGGCGGCCAGACGAATTTTTTGTTGTCCGTAGCGACTGTTCATTTTATCAACGGCTTGCATCAAGGGAATATGTCGGCAGTTGCGGGTTTCAAAAAGCGTTGTTTGCAGGGTCTCTTCGGGCGAAAGATCTAAAACAATCACGCCGGCTTTTTTGTAAGCATAACCTTTTTTAAAAATTTTCGATAGAGCGAAATTTGCAAATTTGGATAGTTCGATACTCGAATGTGTGGGATAGGGAAGAGGCATCACTATATTTCGGGCATATTGCGGTAAATCTTTTCTGTTCCAATTGGTTACAATAAAAACCATCAACGCATTGCAACACGAATGTTGCTGTCGCAATTTTTCGGAACACGATACGGCAAAGGTGGTGATACGTTCCGAAACTTGTTCCCATTCTTTATAGTTGGTTTCAAACGTGCGGGTGGTGGCAATTGATTTTTTGGGTTGAACTTCGTCTAAATCGAGCATCGAAATGCCCTGCAACTCGCGTTTCAGTCGCAAGCCCACCACAGCCATATATTTTTTC
>JAQUSR010000190.1 GCA_028710155.1 Bacteroidales bacterium
ATCCTTCACAATGGCTTCAATTTTTGCACAGAAACGTTTCTTCACCGTTTCATAATCGGCATGATCGACATTGGCATCCACCAATCCGAAATAGAATTTTATTTTCGGTTCTGTTCCGGAAGGACGTACCGTAATTTTGCTGCCGTCTTCCAAATAGAATTGCAACACGTTGGAGGTCGGTAAATCAATTTTTTCCTCTTTTCCTGTTTTCAAATCTTTGGAAACGAGTGCTTTATAATCTTTGATCATCACCACCGGAATTTGGTGCAACGTTTTAGGCGGACAGCTGCGATAATTTTTCATCATGTCGGCAATCTCTTCCGAACCCGATTTTCCTTTTTTGGTCAGCGAAACCAAGTGCTCTTGAAAATAGCCGTATTTTTGGTAGATCTCTTGCAATAACGCATACATACTCTTTCCGTTATCTTTGGCATAAGCAGCAGCTTCTGCAATCATACAGCAACTTGAAACGGCATCTTTATCGCGTACAAAATCGCCGGTCAAATAACCGTAACTCTCTTCACCGCCAACTACATACTGTCGTTTTCCTTCGTTACGTAAAATGATGTCGGCAATGTATTTAAAACCGGTTAAAACCTCGAAACACGGTACTTGGAACGACTGTGAAATTTTTGCTAACAAATCGCTGGTAACAATGGTTTTAACAGTGAACAAATGGTCGTCAATTTTTCCTGATTCTTTCCAACGATTTAATATATAATAAAAAAGAATCGAAGCGGTTTGATTTCCGTTGAGCAAAATAAACTCGCCCTGATCGTTTTTCACGGCAATGCCCACGCGGTCGGCATCGGGGTCGGTTGCCAAAACGAGTTCGGCATCTTCGGCACGTGCCTGCTCAATGGCCATGGTCAAAGCTTTTGATTCTTCGGGATTGGGCGAAACCACTGTCGGGAAATTTCCGTCTGCAATGCTTTGTGCCGGCACTTTCGAAACGTTGGTGAAACCGTATTGCGCCAACGCCTCCGGAACTAACCGAAGTCCCGTTCCGTGCAACGGCGTATAAACGATTTTCAAATCGTGCTGACGTTGAATGACTTCCGGTGACAACGATAACTTTCTCACCAAATCCAAATAAATATCATCCACCTCTTTTCCCACCATTTGAATCAATTTCGGGTTGCCTTGCATCTTTACCATGCTCGGATCGGTCACTTTTTGCACCTCGGCAATAATGTTTTTATCGTGTGGCGGCACCACTTGACCACCATCGCACCAATAGGCTTTGTAGCCGTTGTATTCTTTCGGATTGTGCGAAGCCGTTACCATAATGCCGCTTTTACAGCCAAAATGACGGATGGCAAACGATAATTCCGGTGTGGGACGCAACGCATCGAACAGATAAACTTTGATGCCGTTGGCCGACAAAACATCGGCTGCAGTTTGTGCAAAATAGGCACTGTTCAATCGGCTGTCGTATGCAATGGCAACACTGATGGATTCTCCAACAAAACATTGATTCAGATAGTTAGCTAAACCTTGGGTTGCCATAGCAACGGTATATTGATTCATGCGATTGGTGCCGACACCCATAATACCGCGCAAACCGCCCGTTCCAAATTCCAAATCACGGTAAAAACTTTCGGTCAATTCTTGCGATTGACTGTCGATTAATGCTTGCACCTGTTTTCTCGTCTCTTCGTCAAAGCTGTCAGAAAGCCACAATTGTGCTTTTTTGAGAATGTTTTCGTCCATATTTTTCTTTATTTTGATTAATTATTGTCAATTTTTTTCAAGGTTTCGATACATTTTTTGAGCGGTTCTGTCCAATGAGGAGGAATAAATCCGAATTGATCACGAATTTTTTGTTTGCTCAAAACGCTGTAAAACGGACGCGGAGCCGCTGCCGGATATTCGATTGACGGAATGGGCATTATGTGGCATTTCAAATCCGAAAGTTGCATGATTGTTAAGGCAAAATCGTACCACGAAGCCACGCCGGAATCGGTCAGATGATAAGTTTCAACGCCTTCTTTCTCCATCAATTGTGGAAGATAAGATAGGATAAAACCGGCTAAAGTGGAGGTGCATGTCGGCGTTCCGATTTGGTCGCACACCACTTTCATTTCTTCTTTAACGGCACCATATTTTCGCATGGTTTTGACAAAATTATTGCCGTAAATGGAATAGAGCCAAGCTGTTCGGATGATCGCTCCGTGCGGACACAGATTTCGCATTTGAGCTTCGCCACCGGCTTTTGTCAAGCCGTATGCACTTTCGGGCGTCATCGGCTGATCTTCGATAATCGGCTGAAATTGGCGACCATCAAAAACATAATCGGTAGAAATGGAAATGAGAAAATAACCGAATTTTGCCGACATAAGCGACAAATTTTCGACTGCTCCAATGTTGACGGCAGAGGCTTTTTCCAAATCGGTTTCGGCTTTGTCAACGGCGGTATAAGCAGCGCAATTCAGCACCACATTGGGTTGTTCTTTAGTCATAAACTGTTCAACAGCAATGGCATCAGTTAAATCCAATTCATCAATATCGATATATACAAATTGAAAATCGGGATAATTTTTACTCAAATGAGCCACTTCGTTGCCCAATTGTCCTTTAGAACCGGTAACTATTATTTTCATATTATTATTCAATAAAGTTCTTTAGAAAACGACTTGCAAAAGTAACTATTTTTTGGATTGAATAATTTCTGCGTTGATACTTTTAAACGTTTTTTAACGGCCGTTTCATCCATTTTTTAATGATTACACAGCGTTTTACAAAAAAAACACCGCTTCAAAAGTAATTCTCGATCAATAACTTTGGAATTTTTTTATTTTTGGCAGTCATTATCAGGTATTTATAGCTATTAATTACATTTTCCGGTATTCATTCGGTTGTTTTGAAATTTCAAAAAAAGTTTTTATCGATTATTTGTGGATCGTTTTTCATTATAATAAAAGGTTTGCTACTTTTGCTGACTCATTTATCGGTTTTTGCAAATTTAATAAAATTGCTGAAATTCAGATATTTATAATTTTAATAATCACTCAGTATGACAACTTTGGATGAAATTTCGATCATTGTCGAGCAACAAAAAAAATTCTTTTTGTCGCAACAAACCAAGCCGCTTTCGTTCCGAATCGAAATGTTGAAACGTTTGCAATCGTCCATCCGAAATCATGAAAAAGAGATTTTGGAAGCGTTGCATACCGATTTGCATAAATCTGAATTTGAGGCTTTTAGTACAGAAATCGGAATTGTTTACGAAGAAATCAGTCTTTATCTTCGGAAGTTGAAACGTTGGGCAAAACCGAATAAAGTAGGAACACCGATGCTGTTTTTCCCGTCGAAAAGCATGATTATCAGC
>JAQUSR010000045.1 GCA_028710155.1 Bacteroidales bacterium
TCGGGAATTAGTTTTTCGCGACTGCCATCCAAATATTGAATAAAATCGTACAAACCTTTTTCAGAAAAGAAAGTGGCTTTGGTGGGATTTCCGTCTGCATCTTTGGTGCGAAGGTCGGTCAGCGACAGGCGAAGTCCTTTGTTAAGGTAAGCCAATTCGCGTAAACGGCTGCTGAGGGTGGCATAGTTGTAAGTAGTTGCTACAAAAATGGTATTATCGGGAATAAAATGTACAGATGTTCCGTGTTGATCAGAATCTTCGATGGCTTTTACGGGATCTACCGGTTTGCCAAAATGATATTCTTGAAAGAATTTTTTTCCATCGCGGCATACGGTAACCTGCATGGTGGACGACAAGGCATTGACGCACGAAACGCCTACACCGTGCAAACCTCCTGAGACTTTGTACGAACCTTTGTCGAATTTTCCGCCGGCATGCAGTACGGTCATTACGACTTCTAAAGCCGAACGGCCCTCTTTTTCGTGCATTCCTGTCGGGATTCCACGACCATTATCAACAACGGTGATGCTATTATCTTCGTGAATGGTAACTTCGATATGGGTACAATATCCGGCTAATGCTTCGTCGATAGAGTTATCTACTACTTCATATACTAAGTGGTGTAAACCGCGTTCACTGATGTCGCCAATATACATGGCGGGGCGTTTTCTGACAGCTTCCAATCCTTCCAACACCTGAATATTGTCGGCAGTGTATTCACCTTGTGATTTTAAAATCTCTTCTTCACTCATTTTCAATCTGTTATATATTTTTAAAAAACACTACAAAGGTAGATTTTTTTCTTAAAAAAAATGGTTTTTTTTTATCATTTTTACAATAAGTTTTCAACAATGAAAGCATAATAATGAATGTTTTTTTTGATAAGGAAATGGAGTCCTAAAAAGAAAAATTCTTGTTTTTTTGACGTTTTTGTTATCTGAATTGCGTTACCTTTGCAATTGATTTTTTATGAATAAGCGAATACTTCATTTAGCGATTCCGAATATTATTACCAATATCACGGTTCCCTTGCTCGGTATGGTCGATTTATCGATTGTCGGACATTTAGGGTCGGAGCAATACATTGGGGCAATTGCACTCGGAACCATGATTTTCAATTTAATATATTGGAATTTTGGCTTTTTGAGGATGGGAACGAGTGGTTTTACGGCACAAGCATTTGGTGCCAAAAATTTTGAAGAGGCTTCGCGTATATTAATTCGAGCATGTTCCATTTCTTTGGGCATTGCATTGCTTCTTTTGATGTTACAACGCCCCATTGCATGGTTTTCGTTTCGATGGATTGAAGGAAGTGAAATCATGGAGCAAATGGCTTTTCAATATTTTTCGATTCGTATTTGGGCGGCACCCGCCACTTTGGGATTATATAGTTTGAAAGGGTGGTTGATAGGGATGCAAAACTCGAAATTACCGATGTGGATTGCTATTATGATCAACGTGTTGAATATTGTGTTCAGTTTGCTTTTTTGATTGTTTGGAAAATGGATATTGCAGGTGTGGCATGGGGAACGGTTTTGGCACAATATGGTGGTTTTTTTACAGCTATCGTATTTATTGTCATTTATTATAGAAAATTTTTGTATTACTTTCGGTGGAAAGATATTTTTAAAGGCAAAGAAATTATTGTTTTTTTTAAGGTCAATGCTGATATTTTTTTACGAACCTTGGGATTGATTGCTGTGTTTTCTTTTATTCCGGTAGAAGGAGCCAAAATGGGAGATACTACTCTTGCTATCAACACATTGTTGATGCAATTTTTTACACTTTTTTCGTATGTTATGGATGGATTTGCTTATGCAGGCGAGGCTTTGGTAGGAAAATATATTGGTGCAAAAGACAGTCGGTCGTTGCATCAATCAATTCGGTTGTTGTTTCGATGGGGAATGCTGTTAAGTACGGTGTTTGTGTTGCTTTATGCATTTTTTGGATCTTATCTTTTAGCCCTTTTTACGAATCAACAAAGCATTATTATGGCAGCAAAAGAATATTATGTATGGGTTTTAGCGGTTCCTTTTGCCGGTTTTGCCGCTTTTTTGTATGATGGAGTTTACATAGGTGCAACTGCTTCCAAACAAATGCGTAATGCGATGATGGTTGCGTTGGCTGCGTTTTTTGTTGTCTACTATTCGTTGTGTAATATCTGGCATAATCATGCGTTATGGATGGCGTTTATTGTATTTTTGATATTGCGTGGTGGAATGCAGTGGCTTTTGGCAAAAAAAGCTATCTATTGTCAAAAAGAATTGTTCCGTTGAATCATCATTTTCCATCGATCTCAAACAAAAGTATAAAATCAATAATTAATAGAAAAATAATAAATTATATGAACAATCAAACATCAAAACACACCATTAAAGAACTGCAAGAAATATTTTTGAAGTATCTTTCACAACAAAATTTTTATTCTAATCCCAAAGAGTTATACGATCCTATCGTTTATTCAATGAATTTAGGCGGAAAGCGGTTGCGTCCGGTAATGTTGCTTAAGACATGTGAAATGTTTGGTGGCGATTATTCAAAGGCGTTGGATGCAGCAGTAGGTTTGGAAATGTTTCATAATTTTACGTTAGTGCATGACGACATCATGGATCAAGCTCCGTTAAGACGTGGTAAAGAAACCGTTTACAAAAAATGGAATCCCAACATTGCCATTTTAGCCGGCGATACGATGTTTGCCATAGCATTTAACTATATGATGCGTTTGGATGATCGATATATTCGTACCGTTATGCGTTTGTTCAATAAAACCGCTATCGAGGTTTGTGAAGGACAACAATTTGATTTGAATTACGAAAAAGATGATTCTGTAACGGTTGCCGATTATTTGAACATGATTCGTTTAAAAACAGCCGTGTTGATTGCAGCAGCGTTGAAATTGGGCGCCATTATTGGTGATGCCACCGAAGCTCAATGTGATGCCATTTATCAGTTTGGTATTGAAACCGGTTATGTTTTTCAATTGATGGACGATTGGTTGGATGCTTATTCCGATAATGCTCAATTTGGCAAAACCTGTGGTGGCGATATTATTGAAGGTAAGAAAACCTATCTTTATTTGAAGAGTTTAGAAGTGGCTTCAACATCAGATCGCCAAAAAATCATACAATATTACAACGATCCCATAATGCCACATGCCGAAAAAATTGAAAAGGTAAAAGCCATTTGGAATCGGTTGGATATTCAACAATTGATCAGCAATGAAATGATGCAACATCATCAAAAATCGTTGGAATATTTAACATCGTTGCAACTAGATAATGCCACTGATGAGTTACGTCAATATGCCGAAGATTTGGTAAAAAGAACCTATTAGGTGATAGATTTTTTTGAAATCAGGAATAATCCGATAAAAGTGATGATTCCGTTGATAATCAATAGCTCAAACCCAAATTGATAACCGCTGAACCAGATGATGGAATAACGGTTGAGCACAAAACAGAGAATGGGAGAGAGTACCGCGATGATGGGCACCCATGAGTCTTTGATTTTTCTTTTAGTGAACAAGCCAAACACAAACAAGCCCAATAGCGGACCGTATGTGTAGCTGGCAACATCGAAGATGATTTTGATGAGCGAATCGTTGTGAAAAGGTTGGAAAACAATGAGAAGCAATAAAAATAGTAATGAAAAAACGATGTGTACGGTTTTTCTGATACGCATTTTTTGTTGTTCTGTTCGTTGATCTTTTTCTTGACCAAAATTCAAAAAATCGAAACAAAAAGCTGTCGTGAGCGAGGTGAGTGTTCCATCGGCACTGGAAAAACCTGCCGCTATCAATCCGATAAGAAAAATGACGCCAATCAAAGGGCTGATGTGGAAAGCGACATTGGAAAAGATGGCATCCGATTTTGTTGGTAGCGGAAAACCGGTAACATCGGAGTAATACAGCAAAATAGCACCTAAAACCAAAAAACAGAAGGTTACAATAAGCATGGAAATGCTCAATGTGAACATATTCTTTTGTGCATCGCGAAGCGTTTTACAAGTGAGGTTTTTTTGCATCATATCTTGATCTAATCCCGTCATAGTGATGGTGATAAATGCACCGCTGACAATTTGTTTCAAAAAGAAATTATTGGCACGCCAATCGGTTTCAAACATTTTGGTATAGCCGGCTTCGGAGGCTTTATGATAAAAATCGAAAAGAGAAATATCTAAATCGTTTAAAATGTAAATGGCAATAATGACGGTGGCTGACAACATGAATATAGTTTGCAGTGTATCAGTCCAAACAATGGTTTTGATTCCGCCTTTGAAAGTGTATAACAAAATCAAAACAATGAAAATTGCTGCCGGAATCCAAAACGGAATGCCCCATTCTTTAAAAACATATTCGTATAAAATAAAGACTACTAGATACATACGTAGTGATGAGCCTAAAATTCTGGAAATTATAAAGAAAAAGGAACCGCTTTTGTGCGAATAGACTCCAAATCGATTTCCCAAATATTGATAAATTGAGGTGGTGTTGAGTTTGTAATACAAGGGTAACAAAATCAAAGCAATGACGGCGTAGCCGATGAGATAGCCTAAAATAACGCCAAAATAGGTGAATTGTGTGGTTTGAACATAGCCCGGCACCGACATAAATGTGACGCCCGAAAGCGAGGCTCCAACCATTCCAAATGCCACAACAAACCATGGTGATCGGCGATTGGCGGTATAAAATGTTTGATTGGTAGCATTCTTGGATGTGATATGAGAAATGATCAACAATAACGCAAAATAGCCGAAAAAAACAGAAAGGATTATTATTGGAGACATTGATTAATATTTTTGAATGAGTTGTGCAAAAGTAAAACTATTTCATTCCAAAATTTAAAAGGAACAATTACCTTTGCATGAATATTTAGAACATTTTATTGGTGTTTTTTAAAAAATTGAAAATCAATAAATAATATATCATTTTGCCATGAAAAACGATGTTTCAAAACTTTATTTAGTGCCAACTCCCATTGGAAATTTGGAAGATATGACCTATCGAGCTGTGCGTATTTTGTCGGAAGTGCATACAATTTTGGCGGAAGACACCCGCACTACAGCTAAACTTTTATCACACTATAACATCCAAAACAACATCGTTTCTTATCATCAATTCAACGAACACCAAAAAGTGGATGAATTTGTGCAACGATTGGAAAACGGAGAAACAATGGCTGTAGTAACCGATGCCGGTACACCGGGCATTTCTGACCCCGGCTTTTTGTTGGCTCGTGCTTGTGTGGCTGCCGGAATTGAAATTGAAACATTGCCTGGTGCCACCGCCTTGATTCCGGCGTTAGTCAATTCGGGATTGCCTTGCGACCGTTTTTATTTCGAGGGATTTTTGCCCCATAAAAAAGGTCGTCAAACGCGGTTGCAATTTTTATCGCAACAAGAACAAACGTTTGTGTTATACGAATCGCCGTTTCGCCTTTGTAAAACTTTAGAACAATTGATAGAGGTGTGTGGAACAGAAAGACGTTGCTCGGTTGCTCGCGAATTAACAAAAATGTTTGAAGAAAATTTTCGAGGATCTTTGCAAGAAATTTTGGCTCACTTTAGCAACAAAGAGGTTAAAGGAGAAATTGTGATAGTAGTTGCCGGAAAAGAGTAGCTTTTGTTTCCTATTTTTAACCTATTTTGTAATCAAGTTTAATATGTATTCATCTAAAAAATATTGTTACGATTATCCTCGTCCATGTGTAACGACAGATATGGCGATTTTTCGCGAAAATGAAGGACGAATGGAGATACTGCTGGTGAAGAGAAAAAATGAACCTTATCAAGGAATGTGGGCTTTTCCGGGCGGTTTTTTGAACGAGGACGAAACCTTGGAACAATGTGCTGCCCGAGAATTAGAAGAGGAAACCGCGTTGAAAAATTTGGTTTTATATCAATTTAAAGCTTTTAGCGATTTACATCGCGACCCGCGACATCGAACCATTACGGTGGTTTTTGTCGGATTTCTGATGTCGCAACAAACCGATTCAGCCGGAGACGATGCTGCTAAAACACAATGGTTTACAATTGATGATTTGCCCGGTTTGGCTTTCGATCATCAACAAATTTTGGACGAAGTGTTGGAAGATTTAAGTAGAATTATTTTGGAAAAATGATGATTTTTTCTCAATATAATTTTCCCAAAAACAATTAAATGACTACAATAATTGACTTAGAAAATTGTGCTTTTCATCCAGAAAAAGATGATTAACAATTAGAAGTATAGAGTAGTTAAATCAAATGATCTTTCCTTTAAAGTTGCGTTGATGCGTTGATTTTTGATGATTTTCCTGAAATCTTCATTATTCAATAGCAAGCTGTAAATATGTCATTAAAAATTCCTTTAAATCGTTAAAAATCAGTCATTTTGTCATATTTTCTTGCTGTTTTTGCGTTTGGTGAAAATTTTGCTGAGCGAGGCAGCCCTTTTCAAGGCAGATCGTTAGCAGAGCAGAGGCGAAAGACGGGTTGATAAAAACTGCATCGGTCTTTTTTTATGAACAAAAAAAGAAAGGAAAAAATGATATGAATACAAACAATTTTACAGTAAAAACGCAAGAGGTGTTGCAAAAAGCACAAGAGCTTGCTGCCGGCTATCAACAACAAAATATTGGTGTTGAACATATTTTGAAAGCCATTTTTATGGTTGATGAAAATATGATTCCGTTTTTGTTTCGGAAAGTAGGCGTTGATCCACAACGCATTTCCAACACGTTGGATGCTGTTTTGCAATCGATGCCGAAGGTGTCGGGTAGCGGCGAGATGTATTTTTCGAACGAAACTTCGCAAGTGTTCAACAAGGCACAAACTTATTTAAAAGAGTTTGGCGATTCGTTTGTTTCGTTGGAACATCTGTTGTTGGCGATTTTGGATTCGAGCAATCAGGCGTCGCGCATTTTGAAAGAAGCCGGTGTCGATAAGAGATCGTTAACGATGGCTATCAAAGAGTTGCGTAAAGGTAAAAAATCCGATTCCGAAAATGCCGAAGAGACGTTTAATGCGTTGAATCGCTACGCCATCAACTTGAACGAGCAGGCGCGAACAGGAAAATTGGATCCGGTGATTGGTCGTGATGAGGAGATTCGGCGTATGTTGCAAATTTTGTCGCGGAGAACGAAAAACAACCCGATTTTGATTGGTGAACCCGGAGTCGGAAAAACGGCAATAGCCGAAGGTTTGGCACATCGTATTGTCAATGGTGATGTTCCCGAAAACTTAAAATCGAAAGAGGTTTTTTCGTTGGATATGGGTGCGTTAATTGCCGGTGCAAAATATAAAGGAGAATTTGAAGAACGTTTGAAAAGCGTTGTTAAAGAGGTGATTGGAAGTGATGGACAAGTTATTTTGTTCATCGATGAAATTCATACATTGGTAGGAGCCGGACAGTCGGAAGGAGCTATGGATGCCGCCAATATTTTGAAACCGGCGTTGGCGCGTGGCGAATTGCGTGCCATCGGTGCCACCACTTTAAACGAATATCAAAAATATTTTGAAAAAGACAAAGCGTTGGAACGGCGTTTTCAAATTGTGATGGTGGATGAACCGACGGCTGCCGATGCCATATCCATTTTGCGCGGATTGAAAGAGCGTTACGAAACGCATCACAAAGTTCGTATTAAGGATGAGGCGATTATAGCCGCAGTTGAACTGTCGCAACGCTACATTTCCGACCGTTTTTTGCCCGATAAAGCCATCGACTTGATGGACGAAGCGGCGGCACATTTGCGAATGCAAATTGATAGCTTTCCCGAACCGTAGGAAATTATTGAACGGAAAATCAGACAGCTGGAAATTGAACGCGAAGCCATCAAACGCGAAAAAGAGGAAACAAAGTTGAACGAGTTGAACGAACAGATTGCCAATTTAGACGAACAACGAAAATCGTTGCAGGCAAAATGGAAATCGGAGAAAGAGGTCGTAGAGCAAATTCAACAATGCAAAAAAGATATTGAATCGTATAAAACCGAAGCACAACAATTTGAGCGTTCCGGCGATTACGGAAAAGTTGCAGAGTTGCGTTACGGTAAAACCGTGGAAGCCAACCAACGTTTAGAGGTGTTGAAAACAAAATTGCACGAATTGCAAGGAGACGATCCGATGATTTCGGAAGAGGTGGATAGCGATGAAATTGCAGAAGTTGTTTCGCACTGGACAGGAATTCCCGTAAGCCGAATGATGCAAAGCGAACGCGAAAAGTTGTTGCATTTGGAAGAGGAGTTGCACCATCGAGTCATCGGTCAAGAAGAGGCTATCGAAGCAGTTTCGGATGCCATTCGCCGCAGTCGTGCCGGATTGCAAGACCACAAAAAACCTATCGGGTCGTTCATCTTTTTGGGAACCACCGGTGTGGGAAAAACGGAGTTGGCACGTGCTTTAGCTGAGTTTTTGTTCAACGACGAAAATAGTATGGTGCGAATCGATATGTCGGAATATCAAGAGCGTCACAGCGTTTCACGATTGATTGGAGCGCCTCCGGGATATGTCGGTTACGACGAGAGCGGTCAACTATCGGAAGCCATTCGTCGCAAACCCTATTCTGTGGTGCTACTCGATGAAATTGAAAAAGCCCATCCCGATGTTTTTAACATTTTGCTACAAGTGTTGGACGATGGTCGATTGACCGACAACAAAGGCAGAACAGTCGATTTCAAAAATACCATCATCATTATGACCTCCAATATGGGTTCGCAAATCATCAGCGATGCCTTTAACGGTGGCAAAATGGACGACAAGTTGATGGATAAAACGAAAAACGAAGTAATGTTGTTGCTGAAACAACATCTGCGTCCCGAGTTTTTGAATCGTATCGATGAGGTGATTATGTTTGAACCGTTGACTGAAAAACACATCCACGACATCGTTTTACTGCAACTGAATTTGGTGGCTAAAAGTTTGGACGAGAATGATATACATATTCATTTCAACGACAAGGCAGTCGATTACATTTCCCGCGTGGGCTACGATCCGCAATATGGTGCGCGTCCCGTGAAACGTGTGATCCAACGCCAAGTATTGAACGAATTGTCGAAGATGATTTTGGCGGATCAAGTCAATAAAGAGTCGCCGATTGAAGTTGATTTTGACGGAGAAAAGTTGATTTTCAGAAATTAACGGTTTTTCTGATAATTAAAAAATTGAAAGACAAGTAGATTGCATTTTCTTGAAAAAAGAAATGTGGTTTACTTGTTTTTTTTTGAAACGAAATGATTCCAATGCTGTATGAAAGAAAATGTTTCTCAAAGGTTTTGGAAGGATTGATAAAAATTCGGATTCAAGAGGCAAAAAACTACCTTTGCAGTCATGAATTTTCAACCGATTTTATCGAATTCGAAAAAGCCGATGATGATTGTCGGACCATGTAGTGCTGAGAGCGAAACGCAAATTTTGGAAGTAGCGCAATCGTTGTCGCGGCTACAAATAGTAGATTTTTTTCGTGCCGGTATTTGGAAACCAAGAACGCAGCCAAATGATTTTGAAGGTGTTGGAGAAAAAGGTTTACAATGGTTGCAACAAGCGAAAGCAGAAACAGGATTAAAAGTAGGAACAGAAGTAGCCAACGCCCATCATGTCGAATTGGTTTTAAAACATCAATTGGATATGGTTTGGATAGGTGCACGCACGGCAGCCAATCCTTTTTCGGTTTCTGAAATTGCACAAGCGTTGCAAGGATGTGATATTCCCGTTTTTATCAAAAATCCCATTCATCCCGATCTTCATTTATGGATAGGAGCTATCGAGCGATTGCTTTCAGTCGGAATCAGCAAAATTGCAGCCGTCCATCGAGGGTTTTCCAGTTTTCATATTTCCGAAAATCGCAACGAACCTTTTTGGGAATTGGTGTTCGATTTGAAACGTCATTTTCCCGCCTTGCCCATTCTCACAGATGCAAGCCACATTTGCGGAAAAACAGCATTGATTCCTGCTTTTTGTCAAAAGGCTATTGATTTGGAAATGAATGGATTGATGTTAGAAGTGCATCCCAATCCATCAATAGCCAAAACCGATGAAAAGCAACAATTGACTCCGGAAGAATTTGAAAATTTATGGAAAAATTTGGTTTTTCGTCATCATCCTGCTACAGAAAATATCCATAATCCGTTGGATCAATGGCGTAACGAAATTGATGTTTTGGATGTCGAGTTAATGGAAATTTTGGCAAGGCGATTACAAACCGTTCAAAAAATCGGAGATTTTAAAAAACAACACAATATTACCATTCTGCAAATGAACCGTTGGAAAGAGCTGGTAGAAAGTCGGTTGTTGATGGGTGAACAAAAAGGAATTCATCGCGATTTTTTATTGGAAATCTTACAAAGTATTCATCAAGAATCGATTCGTATTCAGACAGAGATTTTTGAAAAAGAGGATACGGATAGCAAAAAATAAGATTTTTGGTTGTCTTGTTATTTGCCAAAAATCGATGAGAAAAACAAAATTTATGAAAGGAAAATTTCTCAAAAAACATTCAAAAATAATGCTTTACAGACAAATTTAAAACCGAAAAATTGCATTAAAAATGGCTCAGTCTGTTTCATCAAATAAGTTACCTTTGCACCCGCCAAAATAAGGCCCCGTAGTTTAATGGATAGAATTTGAGATTCCGGTTCTTACGATGTGGGTTCGATTCCCGCCGGGGTCACTGGTTTAAAAGCTAACAATTGAAATTTAGATTGTTAGCTTTTTATTTGTTAATTCTTTTTACTCATTTTGTTAAAAAAACAATCTTCTAAATTACTTGAATTAATGTACTTTTGCCCGTCATTTAAATCGGAAATTTTAATTAACCCGAAAAAATTATTATTAATATTGACCATCAGTATGAAATTATAATTGATTCATTCTTAAAAATTTATCTGTAATGGTAACGACTGAAAAAAAAGCAATAAAAAAAGAAGGGCAAAAAGATCCTAAAAATACGGATGAAACTAAAAAAACAACGAAACAAAAAGTTGATAATAAAGAAGTTCCATATTACAAAAATCAAAAATTTATAGTAATTATCGGCATTTTGTTAATGTTGATGGCCATATTTTTGTTGATGGCTTTTACATCGTTTGTTTTGCATTGGAACGAAGATAATAGTTTGATATACAGAGGAAAAGATTCATCATGGTGGCGTTTAATTACCGATTCGAATCTTAAATCGGTGAATGTTATGGGAAAAATCGGATTGTTTTTTTCTTACGTTTTTATTACTTCATGGTTCGGAATCGCTTCTTATCTTATTGCGTTGTATATGTTTTTGTTAGGTGTTCGGCTGACCTTTTCTGTCCAAATGCCGTTGGCAAAAATTTCACGTTATGCTCTGTTTTTTTTGGTGTGGATTTCTATCGTATGCGCCTTGACTTTTGATACAAATTCTTATTTCGGCTTTGGTATGGGCGGTTATGTGGGAGTATATATCAATCATTTTTTGTCGGGTTTTATCGGCGTTTCCGGAACAATTATCATTTTGATTTTCACATTATTAGCTTTTTCAATTATTGAGTTTAACTTCCCGACTTCGCAAATTGGTCCATTGAAAGCTAAATGGAAAGCACATCAAGAGCGTCGTCAATCTCGACTCGAAGCCAAATCTCTTGCTGATGAACAAAAAAAGGCTGATTTACAACGCCATCGTGAACAAGAAGAAAACGCCTATGAATTGGAAAAATATGCTGTAGATGAAGAAGAAGAAAATCAAAAATGGATTGATTTAACGCATGATGAGCCGAGAAATGATGCCGATGCAATTTCTACATTAGACAATTCTTCTCAAAATGCTGAAAACGCTCAAGAGTTCGAATTAGAAATTCCGGATTATCAAAACAAACCAATGAAACACGATGAGGTGGAATTTACGGTCATTCAACATGATAATAAAACTGAAGAAACAGAAACAGAAGAAGAATCGGATGATCATTCAGAAAGCGAAGATGAAAAACAACATTTTAAGATTGATGAGCCGTATGATCCACATCTCGATTTACCGAATTATGTTTTCCCGACTTCTATTTTACTAAAAGATTACGAAAACAACGTTCCGGAAGTTTCACGCGAAGAATTGGATGCCAACAAAAAGCGTATTGTCGAAACGTTGAATAACTATAGCGTAAAAATTGATAAAATTCGTGCGACCATTGGTCCAACGGTTACGTTGTACGAAATTGTACCTTCTGCCGGTACTCGTATTTCAAGAATCAAAAGTTTGGAAGACGATATCGCTTTGAGTTTAGCCGCCTTAGGCATTCGTATCATCGCACCTATACCGGGAAAAGGAACCGTTGGTATTGAAGTCCCTAACAGCAATCCGACTATCGTTTCGATGCGCAGTGTTTTGGAAGACGATAAGTTTCAAAATTCAAAATATGCGTTGCCCATTGCTATTGGAAAAACCATTTCCGATGAAACCTATGTAACCGATTTAGCAAAAATGCCGCACTTGTTGATGGCAGGAGCCACCGGACAAGGAAAATCGGTCGGACTGAACGCGATTATTGCATCGCTGCTTTTCAAAAAACATCCTTCAGAGCTCAAATTTGTGATGGTGGATCCAAAAAAGGTGGAGTTGGCACTATTTTCAAAAATTGAACGACACTATTTAGCAAAACTACCCGACTCAGAAGAAGCCATCATCACCGATACGAAAAAAGTGGTGAGAACGCTCAACTCTATGGTGTTAGAAATGGATAACCGCTACGAATTGATGAAAGACGCGCAAGTGAAAAACATCAAAGAATACAACGAAAAATTTATCGCTCGTAAACTAAATCCACTACACGGACATCGATTTTTGCCCTACATCGTTTTGGTGGTGGACGAATTTGGCGATTTGATTATGACAGCCGGCAAAGAAATCGAATTTCCTATTGCTCGTTTAGCGCAATTGGCACGTGCCATCGGAATCCACTTAATCATTGCAACACAACGTCCTACAGTGAATGTAATTACAGGAACCATCAAAGCCAACTTTCCTGCACGTATCGCTTTCCGTGTGATTCAAAAAAACGACTCCCGCACTATTTTAGATGCCGGAGGCGCCGACCAATTGGTGGGTCGTGGTGATATGCTTCTTTCGACCGGAAGTGAGCTCATTCGTTTGCAATGTGCTTTTATTGATACTCCGGAAATTGAAGAGTTGTCATCGTTTATCGGTGCGCAACATGCTTATCCGTCAGCATGGATGCTTCCTGAAATGCCCGATGAGGGATTAGAAGGTGGTTCCAAAGAAATGAACACCGAAGAACGGGATCCGCTTTTTGAAGATGCAGCCCGCATTATTGTTCAAGCACAACAAGGCTCTACCTCTTTGCTACAACGAAAATTAAAACTCGGATATAATCGTGCCGGACGGTTGATAGACCAATTGGAGGCAGCGGGCATTGTCGGTCCTTTCGAGGGTTCAAAGGCTCGTGAAGTGAAAATTGGAAGCGAAATGGCGTTGGATCAATTTTTGAAAGATCTTAATGGAGATGATTTAATGTAATCCATTCAACAAAAGGTTTTTCGAAGCGTAAGTCTTTCTGAAAGTTTTGGTTTTTTTTGTAAAAATTTAATGTTCGTAGAAAAAAATAAAAATTACTTTTGCGAACATTTTTTAATTCAAAAAATGAATTTTTTTTGCGATAATAAACAATAATAAAGATCTTTTTTCTTTTATTGATCATAAAAGTGAAAGCGTAGTAAAAGGCGATAATTGGGATAAATTCATGGCTCTTTATGTAAAATTACTCTTTGGACAAAAAAACAACCGAGGAAATTTTTTGTAACTTTTGAAATATAAGTCTTTGAAATAGTAAGTGGTGAAACAGAAAAAATCGTATTTGAAGAAATTCATTAAAGCATGTTCGACTACAAAAATAATGGTGAATGAATAAGAAATGGATGTTGCTGATGTTCTGTTTTGTGGCGTTATGGTTAACAGCACAAGAACAGAATGTGGTTTTAACCACACCAACGGGAAATTTAGAAGGGACACTTTTATTGCCTGAAAAACCAAAAAAAGTATCTCTGGTGGTATTGATTTCAGGTTCTGGTCCTACCGATCGTGATGGCAATAATCCACAAATGAAAAATAATTCATTGAAACTCTTAGCAGAAGCGTTGTGTCATCAAGGTATTGCAACGTTGCGTTTCGATAAACGTGGTGTTGCCGAAAGTACGATGGCTTTAGACGAAGAAGCCAACATTCGTTTCGAAACCTACATCAGCGATGTGGAAGCGTGGGTGGCATGGGCAGCAAAAAATAATCGCATAAAAGATATTTTTATCGCCGGTCATAGCGAAGGATCGTTAATAGGAATGGTGGCTGCTCGAAAAAGCCCCGATATCAAAGGTTTTATCTCTCTTAGCGGTGCCGGATTTCCGGCAGATGTAGTGCTGCGTCAACAATTGCAAAAACAAATGCCTCCAGAATATTTCTCTCAAGTTGATGCAATGATTGACACCTTGAAATCCGGAAAATTGTTGACAAATGTTCCTGCCGAATTTTTTGTTTTGTTTCGCAATAGTGTGCAACCCTATCTCATTTCGTGGTTTCGTTTCGATCCGCAACGCGAAATTGCAACGCTGAAGATGCCCGTATTGATTATTAATGGCGGCCGCGATATTCAAGTTGATGTCGATAACTTGGAAGCATTGCAAGCAGCACTTCCATCTGCCGAATCTGTAATTTTTCCAACAATGAATCATTTACTGAAAAATTGTTGTAGCTTATTGATAAAGGATCAATTACCTACTTATAACGATCCCGTTTTCCCTATCAACGAAACTTTGGTAGATGTTATAGTAGGCTTTATTCATCGAAATAAATAATTGTGAATGTATAATTTGTGATTTGTTATGTCAAAAAATAAAAGCAATATGAAAAAATCGTTTTTGGGATTAGTGCTTTTCGTTCTCAACATTCCAATTTGGATTTTGCTGATATTGGCTTTAATGGCTCCTCAAATAGCTCCACACTATTTTTTACCGGCAGCATTTTGTGGATTGGCTTTTTTGTGGATTTGGTTAGCTGCACTTCTTTTTACCGTTTTATTGTTTTTTTTCCGTCCGAAAATGGCCGTTTTTGGGCTTGTCTTGGTATTAATCGGCATTCCGTATGCAATTCGTCATTATGCTTTTGCCGAAAAAGAGGTGATTCCTGATCATTCCATCAAAGTTTTGACTTTCAATGTTCAAGGCTTAAGCGCACAATATGGCGACGGCGTTAAAGAAAAATCAGTTGCCGATTCCATTTTTAATTTTATTAAAAATACTAATTCGGATATTATTTGTTTACAAGAATTTACCAGCGTTACTAATGATTTGGATGCGTATATGGACAAATTTAGTCAATCGGTGAATGCTAAGTCCTATCATTTTCAAAAATATTATGCCACAGCTCATAGAAAGCCCGGCACTCTTTGCTTGGTGACGACTTCAAAATATCCGATCGTTCAACGTTGTGCCATAGAAATTGATGATTATCGTTTTGGAATGTTTACTGATATGGTGATAAATTACGATACGGTGAGGGTGTTTAATTTG
>JAQUSR010000046.1 GCA_028710155.1 Bacteroidales bacterium
CCGATGGACGATATGGGACATGGTTCGCATTGCGCCGGCACAGTAGCAGGCGATGGCACAGCCGGAACACAAACAGGAATGGCACCTGATGCAACAATAATGGCTATTAAAGTGCTAAACAGCGATTGCGGCGGCAATGGTAATGCCATTTTTAGCGGTGTTGAATTTGCTGTTGAACATGGTGCTCACGTGTTTAGTATGTCGTTAGGGTTCTATGGAGGCGGAACACAAAGCGAGCGTATTACATTCAGAAATACGATGATTAACGCTTTAGAAGCCGGCGTTGTGGGGTCCGTAGCGGCCGGAAACGAAGGAAGCGATTATGCTGTTCCGGTTCCAAATAATGTTCGTGTACCGGGCAATTGTCCTCCACCATGGTTGCATCCAGATCAAACCATCACAGGAGGATTAACATGCGTTATTTGTGTTGGATCTACCGACCAAAATGACCAAATTTCCTATTTCTCATCCAAAGGTCCTGTCACGTGGCAATCGATATCTGGATTTAACGACTATGCCTATAATCCGGGAATCGGACTCATCCGACCGGATATTTGTGCACCGGGATCCGGTATTAAATCGTTGAATTACCAAAACAATACCGGTTACGTAATGATGGATGGAACCTCCATGGCAACACCTTGTGCTGCAGGTGTTATGGGTTTGATGCTTTCTAAAAACATCGATCTTTCACCGGCTCAAATAGATGAAATATTGGAAACCACTGCTATTCCTTTATCTACTACCAAAAGTAATACGTTCGGATCCGGCCGTATTGATGCTTTGGCTGCTGTCGAAGAGGTGATCGTGGGACCTGTCGTATTTTATGCTTATGAAGTGAACGATGTGGAAGGCAATCAAGACGGAAAACTCAATCCGGGAGAAACTGTCAACTTAACCGTCAGTATGCAAAATATTTTTGACACTCCTATTAACAATGTTGGTGTTAATTTAACCTCCGATAATCCGTATGTTACCATCACTTCGGCTACTGCCATTTACGGTAATTTTTCTCCTAATGAAATCAAAACCATAGAAAACGCTTTCACCTTTACGCTCTCCGAAGATGCTCCCATTAAACAAAATATTGTTTTAAACGTGGAAGCCTCTTCATCAACAGATAATTGTGTAACACGTTGCAAAATTATGACATACGGATACGATTTGTCATCCGGAAAAATTGTAGTAGACGATGGAGAAGGCAATAACAACGGTGTTTTAGAACCGGGAGAAACCGCCGATTTACAATTCTATATTAATAATATCGGCAACGATTTTGCATCCAGCTTAATCGGTACACTTTCCTCTATTTCTAATGATATCACTATTAATACCAATGATTTATCGTTTGGTAGTTTAATGGGCGATCAATCAGGATTTGCTGCTTATAATGTTACCGTGAGCGAAAATATCGCCCCTGAAGACATTAATTTTCCGTTTACACTATCGGTAAGCGATCGCTATGAAAAAGAAACCATATTATCGTATGTTTATCAAAATAACTGTAAAGTGGTTTTTGAATTGCATGATCAATATGGTGACGGTTGGAATGGTGCGTCCATTCGTGTTTCTTTTAATGATGGAACACCATTACAAAATTTAACTATCGCCGATGGCAATTTCGAGTCTTATATCCTTGAAATTAATAGTGGGACTATTGTTACGCTCCATTGGACATCCGGTTCTTGGGATGAAGAATGTTCGTTTTCAGTATATTATGAAAACGGTGATATGATTTATGACGGATCAACGGCTCCATCATCAGGCGATTTCTATACTTGGACCAACAATTGTTCAGGTGGCGGAGAAACATCATCGTGCCATCATGTCGATAACTTGTCTGCTGAATCATCTTCATATAATGCATTGCTTTCTTGGGATGCTTCGGCAACAGCAATATCTTACAAGGTATATCGCGATCATGAAATGATTGCACAAAATATTACGACTAATGTTTATGCAGATGAAAATTTAACGATAGGTGACTATTGTTATACCATAACTGCTATTTGTAGCGATAATGTTGAAACCAATCCTTCTAACGAAGCTTGTGTAACCATCTCCGATTCATGTTATACACCACAAAATTTAACTGCTATCGTTGATGGTTTAAACATTGATTTGCAATGGGACGATGCAGAAAACGCACAATCTTATACGGTTTATCGCGATGATGTTGTGATTGTTTCTAATGTTATGCTTTCGCAATATACTGATGAAAATTTACCGATTGGAAATTATTGCTATCAAGTTGCTGCCAATTGCAACAGCGGAGAATCTGACCTTTCTGACATTGCTTGTGGCGACATTATTTCTATTGCTGAACACGATGCACGTTTTACAATTTATCCCAATCCGGCAGACCTGAAATTAATTATCGAAGGCGAAAATATTAAAACTATTGCAATAGTTAACGTGTTAGGACAAACGTTGGAAAACATAAGCTGTATCAATAAATCAAAACACGAAATCAATACTGCCGCATATAAAAACGGAGTGTACATTGTTTCTATCACAACAACCAACGGATCTGTTATCACCAAACGTTTTATAGTAACGCATTAAAAAATACGGGAGTTAAACTTTTAGCGAATCTCCCGAAAAGAAGTAACTTATATTTATTAACATCTTAAACAAAAAAAATGAAACAAATTTTAATCACTCTGTTGATGCTTTTCGCTATCGGCGGCACGACAGAAATTTATGCTCAAAGCTGGTTAAATAATGTGGGAAACAAAGTGAAAGAACGCGTAAAAGAAAAAACCGAGGATAAAGTTCTTGAACAAGTGGATAAAGCTGTAGATCAAGCTTTTGATGAAACAGAAGACGCCGTAAAAGGCGAAAACAAAAAAAGCAATGATAAAAACGACAATGTTGTTGATAATGAAGATGAACAAGACAATGACACCACAACACAAACCACCGGAGCCCCGCAAAAAGGACAATCGCTCGAAATGACCTACGCAAAATCGGACTTCGTGCCGGGCGACGAGATTATTTTCGATGACCCGATGGATAACGAACAGATGGGTGAGTTTCCCAGTCAATGGGATTTGTTGAGAGGAAGTGCTGAGGTTGCCAGTGTAAATGGAAAGAAATGCATCAATCTTGAAGCGGGTACAGAGGCAACTATTGCTCCTTTGATGAAGGATATGAATAATTATTTGCCGGATGTTTTTACGATTGAACTTGATTATTGGGTAAATGCCGATGAGGATGATGCTCCAAATCAGAATTATCATTTGATGTTAAATGATGCTTCAGGAACAGAAGTGATGTATTTGGAATTTGGTGAAGATGCAGTAAGAGCGAGTTATATAGCACCCTCGGGAGAAACAAGATCTACTGATGTAAATTGGAAAGAGAAAACGAATGATTGGAGTCATCTTTCTATATCTTTCAACAAGCGGGCTTTTAAGGCATATATAAATGGAACACGTGTAGTCAATATCCCCAATATGAAGGCTCCTGCAAGTATGAATATTAGTAATACCCATTGGAGTGACCATCGAACAATGATTACCAACATACGCATCGCCAAAGGTGCTGTTCCCCTCTATGACCGTATGATGAGTGACGGCAAATTCATCACCTACGGCATCACCTTTGACGTGGGAAAATCCACTATAAAACCGGAGAGTATGGGCGAAATCAACCGTATCGTACAACTGATGTCCGAGAATACCGACTTGAAATTCTCAGTCGAAGGACACACAGACGCAACGGGCAATGTCGCCTCGAACCAGACTTTGAGCGAGGCTCGCTCGAAAGCCATTGTCGATAAGTTAGTGGAATTGGGAGTCAGCGCCGACCGCCTCACTTCGGTAGGCAAAGGTCAGTCCTCGCCTATTGCCGATAACGGCACGGACGAAGGGCGGGCGAAGAACCGTCGCGTGGAGTTCGTGAAGCAGTGAGGCAAAGTCAAGTTCCTGACTTTGTCAATACGACACCTCAATTACATTATTGTTCCAAAAGGCGCTTTCCAATAATGTAGCAATAGATAAAAATCATGGCACCGATAGAAGTGTCATTACAAAACGTGTTATCATCAACCATTAATAAGTTGAAAAAATCAATGTAGTCATTGTATTTCAATAACGAAAAAAGCTGATTTCAAAGAAATCAGCTTTTTTTTATGAAAGGCTTTCGATGCCGATATTAAATACGTGATTTTATTTCACTTCCCAAGTATCGCCGCTGTTTAACACATCGTCCATACATTTGATTTTACTTTTTGCCATAATTTCAGCGGTTTGTTGATCCATTTTTACGCCGTAAGAATCTCCTTTAACGGCACGAATGATACCGAAAGCGGTAGGATAATCGGGATATGCCATGTTAATCAACATCATGTGAATAAACGGCTCTTGACAATGAGCATCGTGGGTTAGAATGTCGTCCATAGTATAACCGTCTTGTCCGATGGTAACCACTTTCAATTTGAAACCGTCCAACACTAAACCTTTATCACGATTTTTACCGAAAATCATCTTTTCTCCGTGATGTAAAATGATTTGATGATCTTCACGAGTTTCTTTATCGTTGATGTTTTTGTAGGCACCATCGTTGAAAATCACACAATTTTGAAGAATCTCGATTACAGAAGCTCCGACAAATTGAGCGGCTTCCACCATGATTTCGGTTTGCAATTTAATGTTGGTATCCATTGAGCGGGCAAAAAATTTGCCTTGAGCACCTAATACCAATTCGCCCGGGTTGAACGGATGTTCAATCGTTCCATAAGGCGATGTTTTGGTGATTTTTCCCTCTTCAGATGTTGGTGAATATTGTCCTTTTGTCAAACCATAAATTCTATTGTTAAGCAGAACCATATTGAGGTTGAGGTTTCTACGAATAAAATGGATGAAATGGTTGCCACCGATTGCCAAAGCATCGCCATCACCTGTAACGGTAAAGACAGTTAAATCTTGGTTGGCAATTTTTACGCCGGTGCTAATGGCTGCTGCACGTCCGTGAATGGTATGGAAAGCATACGTATTCATATAATAAGGTGTACGTGACGAACATCCGATACCCGAAATCACCACAAATTTTTCTTTGGGAATACCCAATTCCGACATAGCTTTGTGTAAGGCGTTCAAAACAGCGTGATCGCCGCAGCCCGGACACCATCTTACTTCTTGATTGCTTTTAAATTCTGCCGGTTGATGTAATATCTTGTTTTCCATTGTTTATTCCTCCATCATTTTGTTAACAAATTCTACGATTTCAATAGCAGTAAACGGAAGTCCTTGAACTTTATCGTATTGTAAAAAGTCGAGATGACCGAATTGACTGCGTAAATAGCTTACAAATTGTCCGGTGTTTACCTCAAAAACGATTACTTTTTTGAAACGTTTGAAAACATCTTCAGTGTTTTTCGGCAATGGGTTGATGTAGCTGAATTGAGCCATACCTACTTTTTTACCCTCTTTGCGAAGTGTTTTCAATGCTGTTAAAAGATGTCCGCGAGTGCTACCCCAACCAACCATCAAAATATCGCCGGTTTGGTCTCCCAAAATTTCTTGATCAGGAATATCTTCTACAACGCGTCTTACTTTTTCTGCACGTTCTTCTACCATAATAGCATGGTTTTCGGGAACATAAGAAACGCTTCCGGTGATAGCCATTTTCTCTAAGCCACCGATACGGTGTTCCAAACCTTTGATTCCGGGTTTTGCCCAATAACGTGCAAAAGTCTTAGGATCACGACGATAGGGTTGATAATTCGTATCATTAGGATCTGCATAATGTGGATGAATTTCGGGCAAATCTTCCATTTTCGGAATACGGAACGGTTCTGAACCGTTGCCGATAAATCCATCAGTCAGCAAAATGACCGGAGTCATGTGCTCCAATGCGATTTTGGCTGCTTGAAATGCGTAATAGAAACAATCAGAAGGTGTTGTAGCTGCTAAAACAACCATCGGGCTTTCGCCGTTACGTCCGTAGAGAGCTTGCAACAAGTCGGCTTGTTCGGTTTTGGTTGGCAAACCGGTTGAAGGACCGCCACGTTGTACATCGATAATCACCAACGGTAATTCGGTGATGACTGCTAAACCCGAAGCTTCGGCTTTTAATGCTAAACCGGGACCTGAAGTTGAAGTAACGCCAAGACTTCCTGCAAAAGAGGCTCCGATGGCGGTACAAATACCGGCAATCTCATCTTCTACTTGCAATGCTTTGATACCCAAAGATCTTAGTTTGGTGAGTTCAATCAGGATGTCGGTAGCAGGCGTGATGGGATATGATCCGCAGAACAATTGAATATGTGCTCTTTCGGCAGCAGCAGCCAAACCCCATGCAGTAGCGGTATTTCCGTTAATGGAGCGATATTTTCCGGGTTGTTGTTCTGAAGGAGCTACTTCAAAGGTGGATTTGAATGCACCGATGTTTTCTGCATAATTGTAACCTGCTTTTAAAGTTTCGATATTGGCTTTTGCCACAGCCGGAACTTTGGCAAATTTTTTCTCGAAGCGTTCAATGGTGTGTTCCATTGGGCGATCGAACATCCAATAACAGATACCTAAAGCAAACATATTTTTGCTACGAAGAATACTTTTTTGATCTAAGTCGCTATCTTTTAGAGCTTCTTTGGTGAGTTCGTTGATAGGAGCAAAGATAATATTATAGTCTTCTAATTTATCTTCTTCAATAGGGTTTAACGTTTTGTAGCCGGCACGTTGTAGGTTTTTTTCGGTAAACTCATCACTATTAATAATAATGATAGCGCCTTTTTTTGCCCATCTGCGGTTGGCTTTTAAAGCTGCCGGATTCATAGCAATAAGCACATCGCAATAGTCGCCGGGAGTATAAACAGGTTGATGGCCAATATGTACTTGAAAGCCCGATACGCCTCCTACAGTACCTTGTGGAGCGCGAATTTCAGCGGGGAAATCGGGGAATGTAACAAAATCATTACCCACTAAAGCTGATGTTTCGGAGAATAGTGTTCCGGTGAGTTGCATGCCATCGCCCGAATCTCCGGAAAAACGTATCACAACGTCTTCCAAATCAACATTTTGATATTTTTTTTCTGCCATAATTTTGATGATTAATTTTTCAGAAATTTTCGGGAGCAAAAGTAGTGTATTATTTTAAAAAGGTATCGTTAAAATGAGGTTATTACTTTTCTCTTCATTTAGTTGTTAATCAAATATTTAAAAGAATATTTCAAAAATTCAGTGTTTTACGGAAATTGTTTTTTTGGTTTTTTGAGAATCATATCAACAGTAAAATCGAAAAAGAAAAATTTAACATAATATACAGAAATACAATTTATTATTAATTATTATTTATTGTTGTTTTGATGATTCAGGCAAAAAATCATTTTTGTAAAAGAGTTCTTATAAAATTATGCTACCTTTGCACCGCTTTTATTAAGTACTAACAACCTAAATTTTTAATTATGGCATATCGTATTTCAGATGACTGTGTAGCATGTGGAACATGTATTGGAGAATGTCCGGTAGAAGCTATCAGCGAAGGACCGATTTACAAAATTGATCCTGATAAATGTGCTGATTGTGGAACATGTGCAGCCGTTTGCCCAGTCGAAGCAATTCATCCGGAATAAAAATTCACGGATTGTTTCATGAAACAAGAATCGCCCCCTTTTGGAGGGCGATTTTTTTTGATATTGAATCATTCAACAAGAATCATTCAAGAAACTACTTTTTTATCGACCCCAATTGTCACGATCCAAACTTCTAAAGTTGATGGCTTCTGCTAAATGGGCGTTTTCAATAGTTTCGCTACCTTCAAGGTCGGCAATGGTGCGTGCCACTTTTTGAATGCGGTCGAAAGCTCGGGCACTCAATCCCAATTTTTCCATAGCAGTTTTCAGCAACTGCATTCCGCTTTCCGAAATAATACAATGTTTACGAAGTAGTTGCGGTGTCATCTGTGCATTGCAATGAATGCCCTCATCGGTTTTAAAACGCAACTCCTGAATTTTTCGTGCTTTAATCACGCGCTCGCGTACCAAGGCACTTTTTTCGCCCGGCTGCACCTCCGACAATTCGCGAAAAGGAACCGGAACCACCTCAATATGAATGTCGATTCTATCTAACAACGGACCGGAAATCTTGTTCAAATAGCGTTGTACTACACCTTCGCCACAAACACACGCTTGTGTGGGATGATTGTAGTAGCCGCACGGACAAGGATTCATCGCTGCTATCAGCATAAAGTTGGCCGGATATTCCACTGCCATTTTTGAGCGAGAGATGGTGATCACTCGATCTTCCATCGGTTGCCGCATCACCTCTAATACACTGCGTTTAAATTCCGGTAATTCGTCCAAAAACAACACGCCGTTTTGTGCTAACGAAATTTCCCCCGGTTGCGGATAGCTGCCGCCGCCTACCAAACCGGCATCGGAAATGGTGTGATGTGGTGAGCGAAAAGGTCGGGTGGTGATGATGGAGTTTCCGCCGATCATTTTTCCTGCAACGGAATGAATTTTTGTAGTCTCTAATGCTTCGTCTAATGTCAATGGAGGTAAAATGGAAGGAAGTCGTTTTGCCAACATGGTTTTTCCGGCCCCCGGAGGTCCGATGAGTAACACGTTATGTCCACCGGCAGCTGCAATCTCTAACGCCCGTTTGATGTTTTCTTGTCCTTTGACCTCTGCAAAATCAAATTCGTAGTTGTCAAGATTTTTGTAAAATTCCTCTTGCGGATCAATGACCAACGGATCAATGGATTTCAATCCGGCAAAAAAATCGATAACCTCTTTAATATGGTGAACCCCATAAACATTGATTCCGGAAACGATGGCAGCTTCGCGTGCATTTTCTTCGGGAACAAAAACGCCTTTTAACCCCTGCTTTTTGGCTTCCAATGCTATGGGCAAAGCTCCTTTAATTCTTTTAACGGAGCCGTCTAACGAAAGTTCGCCCATAATAACATATTGATCCAATGCTTCTGCATGAATCTGTGCTGATGCCGACAAAATGCCGATGGCAATCGTTAAATCATACGCCGATCCCTCTTTGCGAATATCTGCCGGTGCCATATTCACCAAGACCCGTTGACGCGGAATTTTGTACTTGTTGTTGGCAAGTGCTGCCTCTATGCGTTGCAGGCTCTCTTTTACAGCACTATCTGGAAGTCCAACTATTTGTGGAGCAAGTCCTTGAACAACATCCACCTCAACTGTAACCAACATGGCATTGACACCGTGAATGGCACTTCCGTATGTTTTTGTCAGCATATTTTTATGCGTTTAAATTAGAGCCACAAAGATAGTGGTTTTTATAAAAAAATGTGTTGTTTTTTAAGATCCTTTTTCATTTTCTATAAAAACGAAAATAAAGACTCTTAAAACAACACATTTTGTGTTTATCAATAAGATAATCGGACGTATTATAACTGTTTTCTAATCTCTTTCCAAGACGCTTCCGGAATTTTTGCACCCATTTGTTGAATAACGGTTCCGGCTAACAAAGAGGCAATTTTTCCGCTTTTTTCAATGGATAAATCGGTGGCTAAACCAAACAGTAGTCCGGATGCATACAAATCTCCGGCTCCGGTAGTATCAATCGGTTGAGCAAAAATTGGTTCTACAAAAATCACCTTTTCGGCAGTTTTTACCCATGATCCGGCTTTTCCAACTTTTACGATGGCAATTTGGCATTTTTGTGCGATCTCTTCTAAAGCCTGTTCCGGCTCTTTTCCGGTGAATGATTTCGATTCCTCTTCGTTGGCAAACACAATGTCAACATATTGATCGATAATCTCTTTCAAAAAAACCAAATTCGATTCCACCATGGTATAGCTTGCCAAATCCAAAGAAATATGCAAACCGGCTTCTTTTGCCAATTGCAACGCACGCAACATCATTGGATGATTTTGTACCATGTAGCCTTCGATGTGAAAATAGTCGTAGCCTTGAAAAAACTCCGCTTTTAAATCTTCTGCTTCCAACTCAACGGCGGCACCCAAAAAAACAGCAAATGTTCGTTCTGAATCGGGAGTGATGAAGGTGATGGCGGCACCGGTTTCTGTGGTGCTGTTTAGCAAATGCGGAGTAATATGATGCTCTTCCATCTCTTGTTTCAAAAAAGCACCAAATGCATCGTTGCCTACTTTTCCGATAAAGCCGGTTGATAAGCCCAAACCCGAAATGCCGTGAATGGTATTGGCTGCACTTCCTCCTGACACTTTTTTGACAATTTGGTTTTGAACTTTATTCAAAATTTGAACATAAGTTTCACGATTTACGAGGTTCGATGCACCTTTTGCAAGGTTAAATTCTGTGAAAATAGCCTCGTCTTTTAGCGGAATCAGAAGATCTATCAAAGCATTTCCTATTCCAAGTACTTTTTTATTCATTGAATATCAATATTATATGATTATTAAATATTTCTAAAAAAAATTTTTGCAAAATTACTTTTTTATTTCAACAAAACAACTACCTTTGCACCGCTTTTTAAGATAGAGTATCACTCCTCCTTAGCTCAGTTGGTTAGAGCATCTGACTGTTAATCAGAGGGTCGCTGGTTCAAGTCCAGCAGGGGGAGCAAAAAAAGGAAAACCGCTTGATTTCAAGCGGTTTTTTTTGTTTCTCATAAAAAGCAATCGTTATTTTTATGATGTTTTTAGTAGAACAATTGTTCTCCAAGCACTTTTTCAAATTTTGTTGCTTTTGATGAGCGAATCCAAATATTACCATCATCCCAAATTGAAGGCCATCCGCCGATAATATGTCCCAAAAATTGTACCTTAATAGGATGCAATCCTTTAGCTAAAGCCACAGATTTATCTTTTCTGGAAAAGCGTTTTACTTCGTTGTTGTTATCAATTAATAATTTTTGGTCTATCCAAACCTCGTTGTTATTACTCGAAAAAAAGTAAACGCCGTCTTCCGGAATGTTGATATAACCTTCTGCAACGGCTGCATATTGTTTGACGCCACGCATTGATTCCCATGATGGTTCAACGCTTCTGATTTCTTTCATTTCAGTGATGACCGAACTTGTCCAACTTCTTTCTTGCTTGTTCAATTCATCACTGTTTAAATAGGTACCGTACGTAACATTTAACTTTAATCCGGCGTTCAAATCTTCGACAACGGTGGCCGGAGCCAAAGTTTGTTTTTCAACGATAATTTGACGAATAGGACTGGTTTTACCGGATGGTAGTACCGAACAAATATTTAATGTTGTGTTTTCTTTAATAACAATAGGTTGTGTATATTCAGTGGAATTTTTTGTAGGGGTTGTTCCATCTAATGTGTACACCATTTTAATGGGACGTGTAGTAGTAAATTCCATCACCGCCGAATCGGTGAATGCCACAAAATTGCACGAACCGTAAGGTTGCTCGGGTTGTGGTATATGATAATTGATTTGGTGCATATCCAATCGAACATAAGCGTTGTTGATCCGTCTGCAAAAATCTTCATAATTTTTGTTTTCTAACGACGACCATGCTATTTCTGAAAGGGCAATCATTCTCGGAAATCTACGATATTCGCCGATTTCTGGAGTATAGAGATATTCTCCCCAAACATTACATTGAACCCCTTGAATATAGTGATCTTTTCCCATCTTTACCAACGTATCGGGAACGGGATTATAGGAATACACTTTTTCTAAAGTCGAATAGCCGCCGATAGTTACCGGTTCGATTTTATAATCGCCTTGATATTGGTCGATATACATACCACAGCTACCGGGTGTCATAATCACAGAATGATTCATCATCGATGCAGCGATACCACCGGTTTCTCCCCGCCACGACATCACGGTTGCTGATGGAGCTAAACCACCTTCCAAAATTTCGTCCCATCCAATAATTTTTTTGTTATGTTGTGCTAAAACTTTTTCAATTCGTTGAATTACATAACTTTGTAAACAATCTTCCGGCGAGTGATTTTTGTCTTTGTTCAAACCTTCTTCTTTAATTCGTTGTTGGCACAAAGGACAATTTTTCCAACTACTTTTTGGACATTCGTCGCCACCAATATGATAATACTCACTTGGAAAGAGCGTAATTAATTCATTAATAACATTTTCTAAAAATTCGAACATAATTTCTTTACCCGGACACATAACGATATCTTCAACGCCCCAAATAATTCTTGGAGTGATGCTATCGCCTTGACAAGACAATTCCGGATAGGCGGAAATGGCAGCTAATTCATGTCCCGGAATTTCCAATTCCGGAATAATAGTAATATAGCGGTCGGCAGCGTAGGAAACCACGTCTTTTATCTCTTCTTGAGTATAAAAACCGCCATATTCGTGTCCTTCGCCTTCAATACGTTTTGATCCGATTTCTGTCAATTTTGGATATTGTTTGATTTCAATACGCCATCCTTGATCATCGGTTAAATGCCAATGTAAACGATTGATTTTGAATAAAGCTAAAACATCTAATTGTTTTTTAATATAATCTACTGATACGAAATGACGAGAAACATCCAGCAACATGCCGCGATATTCAAAACGAGGTTCATCGGTAATGGTAACGCACGGAATATTCCATACTACATCTTTAACGGTTGAAACACTTTCAATTTCAGCCGGTAACAATTGCATTAGCGTTTGCATTCCGTAAAACAATCCTGCTGCATCTTTTCCCACCAAAACAATTTGATCGGTGGTTACAGTGAGTTGATAACCCTCTTTTTGAACGGACAGCAGCGAATCTATTGATATATGAATATTTCCATTATCTTGCAACGTGTCAATGGAAATAGAGTAGCCCGTGGATTGTTTCATTTTTTGAGCAAAAAATTCTGCAATAGTTTGAGATGTTTCACCATCAACCACAAATTGTGTTTTTTGATTCAAAACAAAAGGAGATCCTTCTTGCAGAGTCATTTCTAATGGAGTCGGAATGATGTTAATTCCTTCATTGTACGATTTTTGTTCCGGAGCCTTACAGCTAAAAAAAGAGCATAGTAATACACTTATGCCCAAAAAGATGAAAAATTTTTTCATTGATATAATTTTAAGGTAAAAAACGGTGCAAAGATATGATAATTTTGAAAAATTTTGAAAACAGTATAAAAAATCCCGAACCAACAAATAGATGGATCGGGAATAGTATCTATTATCCGAAAAAGATTATTCCAAACCAGCCGATCCCGAAACAATTTCCAACAATTCGTTAGTAATTGCCATCTGACGTGCTTTGTTGTAGTTCATTTTCAATTCTTTCAACAACTCGGCGGCATTGTCAGAGGCTTGGTGCATAGCGGTCATTCGGGCACCGTGTTCGGCAGCCGATGAATCTAAAAAGGCTTTATAAAGTTGAATACGAAGCATTTTAGGTACCACCTCTTGCAAAATCATCTCTTTTGACGGCTCGTAAATAAATTCTACCGGTAATTGTGCGTAGTTCTTTTCCGATTTTTGCGATTTTTTGGTTTCTGTCTTTAATTGAACGATCGGTAAAAACTGTTCTTCCATCAAATTTTGTCGTAAAGCATTGACAAACTGATTGTAAACAAGAACCACACGATTGAATTTTTCGGCTCTAAAATCGCTTAAAAGATGATTGACTTTTTCGATGAATTTTTCAAAAACGTGATTGTCGGATAATTCATCCCAATTTTCTAAAACAGGAATATGTTTGTATTTCAACGAAGTGCCCAACTGCTTTCCGGCAGTGATGATTTTCACATTTCCGTTTTCGTAAGCCTCTTTGTAGTCGGTTGCTAACATCAACTCCACTTTTTTGGCCACGTTCATATTGAAGGCTCCGCACAATCCGCGGTTAGAGGCGATGGCGACGATTAGAATTTTTGGTGCTTGTTCTTGCTGACGAAACCAAACATCGTTAGTAGCAACGCCTGCATTCAACAGATTTCCAATCATTTCTGTCAGCTTTTCGGAATATGGACGCAAGCCTATAATGGCATTTTGTGCCTTTCGTAATTTCGAAACAGAAACCATCTTCATTGCTGAAGTGATTTGCTGTGTTGAAGTTACGGAATCAATGCGCCCGCGTATCTCTTTTAAACTTCCCATTTTAATTTACCATTTTTTGAATTTCGACATTGCAACACCTTATTATTTATATCTCGGTGCCAACTGTTTTGCCACATCTTCCAACGTTTTGGTTGCTTTTTCGTCCAAAACACCTTTTTTCAAAGTTGCTAAAACGTCGGGATAACCGGAACGAAGGGCATCTAAAAAGTCGCGCTCAAAATCAGTAATTTTTTCCAATTTCACTTCACGCATTAAGTCGTTGGTGCCGCAATAAATGATGGCAATCTCTTCTTCAACCGGCATTGGTTTGCCAATCGGTTGTTTCAAAATTTCAACATTGCGTTTACCTTTCTCTAAAACTGTAACAGTAGTGGCATCAAGGTCAGAACCGAATTTCGAGAATGATTCCAATTCGCGAAATTGAGCTTGGTCGAGACGTAATGTTCCTGCTACTTTTTTCATAGCTTTGATTTGTGCACTACCACCAACACGCGAAACGGAGATACCGACATTGATAGCCGGACGTACACCGCTGTTAAATAAATTGGTTTCCAAGAAAATTTGTCCATCGGTGATGGAAATTACGTTTGTAGGAATATAGGCTGCCACATCGCCGGCTTGTGTTTCAATAATAGGAAGTGCCGTTAACGAACCGCCTCCACGCACATGACCTTTCAAACAATCAGGCAAGTCATTCATTTTAGCAGCAATTTCGTTTGATTCGATGATTTTTGCAGCACGTTCCAACAAACGTGAGTGCAAATAGAAAATATCACCCGGATAGGCTTCACGTCCGGAAGGACGACGCAACAACAACGAAACTTCACGATAGGCAACGGCTTGTTTTGATAAGTCATCGTAAATGACCAACGCATGATATCCGCGATCGCGGAAATATTCACCGATAGCAGCTCCGGCAAAAGGTGCAAAATATTGCATAGCAGCAGGATCAGAGGCTGTTGCCGAAACGATAATAGAATATTTTAACGCATCGTGGTCGCGTAAAGTCTGAACGGTGGATGCCACCGTAGAACCTTTTTGACCTACTGCCACATAAATACAATATACGGGATCGCCTTGTTCAAAACGCGATTTTTGGTTGATGATGGTGTCGATGGCGATGGTTGATTTTCCCGTTTGACGATCGCCGATAATCAACTCACGTTGTCCACAGCCAATCGGGATCATTGAGTCGATGGCTTTGATACCTGTTTGCAGCGGTTGATTAACCGGTTGTCGGTAAATGACGCCGGGTGCTTTACGCTCTAACGGCATAGGAAATTTTTCGCCGGCAATGTCGCCCAAACCATCAATAGGTTGTCCTAGCGTGTTGATAACACGTCCGAGCATTTGTTCTGATACATCAATGGAAGCAATTCTTCCGGTACGTTTGACGATGTCGCCCTCACTGACGGTAGCATCGCCGAGCAACACGGCA
>JAQUSR010000047.1 GCA_028710155.1 Bacteroidales bacterium
CTAATGAGCCTGACATTTCGCCGACAGCAGCCAAATAGACTCCACCCGAAAGTTGAAATACCAATAAAAAGGCAATCAAAATCCATGGTTTAATCTTTTCGGGAATAAAATTCCGAATGTCGGGAATGGAAAAAGTGGAATTATCGTGCATACATTAATATTTCACCTCGCATTCTACATTCATTCCTGAACGCAAACGATCCATATTTTCTTTGAGATTATTGTCAGAAAATTCAATTCTAATAGGTATGCGTTGTTCGACTTTGACAAAATTTCCGGAGGAGTTATCTTGTGAAAAAATCGAATAGCTGGCACCCGTTGCCCGTGAAATGGATTTCACAACTCCCAAAAAAGAAACATTCGGTATTGCATCTACCTTGATTTCAACGGTTTGTCCTTCTGTAATATTTGCCGTTTGTGTTTCTTTGTAGTTGGCAATCACCCATTTTTGTTTTTCGTTTACCAAATCTAAGATGGTTTGACCGGGTTGCACCAACTGACCTTCTTCGATATTTTTTCGTCCTGTAACGCCATCGCACGGTGCTATCACCACTGTGTATGAAAGGTTTAAACGAGCCAATTCTAAAGCGGCTGCTGCCAATTGAATGCCGGCTTCGTTTTGATCCAATCGCAAGGTTTGTTCGTCTTTTACCAAAGTTGTTGTATTGCGTTGACGTTGAAGCTGTTCGTAGCGAGCTTTGGCAGCATCATAGTTGGTTTTCACAGCATCAAATTGTTGTTGCGTTACCGATTGTTCGGTTAAAAGATTTTTGTAGCGTTTGTAGTCTCTTTCAGCGTTTTCTAAACGAATACGACTCTCTTCCACTGCCGATTCTGTAACGCCGATGGTGCTTTGTGTGGTCAAAATAGTAGTTCCCATCGCCTTTTTTCCCACAATGGCATTTTGATAATCGGCTTCGGCTTGTGCCACCCGATAGCGATATTCTACATCTTCGATAACCAACAAGGTGTCTCCTTTATTAACACGTTGATATTCTTCAAAATATATCTTTTTGATATATCCCTGAACACGCGTATTTACCGGAACAATCTGTTGTTTTACTTGAGCGTTATCGGTAAATTCTACACGACCTAAATGAACAAAACGTGATGATACCCAGATAATTCCACCTAATAATAATAATCCGACTACAATATTGTAGATCGTTTTCATTCTTTTTTTTATCATTTTATTTATTTTATTGATATTCTATTGTTTAAAATCATATTTTCAAAAAGTAAAGACAAACAAGTTGTTTCACAAAGAGATTTCTTTGTGTTTTTTGTTCATCAAAGACAGAAAAATTAGTTCAATTTTCCTATCTCACGTTGTAATTTGTAGTAGTTGTAAATAATATTGATTTTGGCATTGATCACCAATAATTCGCTATTCAACTTTTGGTTGCCGGCATCCAACATTTCCGTAATAAGCACTAAATCATTCAAATAACGATTGTTAATGATGCGATAATTTTCGGCTGCCAATTGGTAGCTTTTTTGATAAGTTACTAATTTTTCAAACGATTCTTTAAACTGAACATGAGCGCGTTGAACAGAGATGGCGGTGTGTTCTGCTACTAAACTACGTTCATTTTCAGCCAACTGTTGTTGCTTTTTAGCCAAACGCACCTTTTGATTTGATTTATAAAGCGATGATAAACTGTATTTTATACCGATTCCGGCATAATAATAATTGAAATTTTTGTTAATCACAGGCACTTCAATCAAAATGGGTCCGTCAAATTTGTTGGCAGCAAAGGCAAAGATGGAGGGATAATAATCGGATTGTGCCAATTGAATTTCTTTTTCGGCTTTTTGCACTTTCATTTCAGCCGTTTTCAGTTCCGGAAGATTCGCTTCAGCAATGGCATACAAATCGCTTTCAGAAGTAATACTGACTTCTGAATCCAAAATTGAAGGATCGGGTTCAATGATCGTTCCTTTGGGCAAACCCAACGTAGTAACCAATTGAAAATTGATGATATTCAAATTGTTATTGATTTCGATAAGTGATAATTGCAAATTTTGTAAACGCAACTCATGGCGGGTTACATCATTTTCCAATGCCATACCCTGCTCTTGTTTTGCTTGAATTTGTCGAATCAAAATTTCGGTTTGTTCGATATTTTTTAAAAACACTTCTCGTTGATTACGAAGTTTATACAATTCTAAATAATATCCGGTGAGCAAAAAATAGACATCCATTCGATTTTTGTCGTAATTCAGTTGTGCAATTTGTTCCTCTAAACGGGCTTTGTTGATTTGTGTTGATAAGGCTCCACCGGCAAAAATCAATTGCGAAGCCTCGAAACCGAAATTATTTCCAAAGTGCGGCATATCAACATTTTGAGCGTGAGAAAAATCGCGATCAACAATCAATCCATTGCCAATAGCCGCAACCGACAACGAAAAATCGAGCGAAGGCAAACGATTTGCTTGAATCATTTCAGTTGCCGTTTGAGACGTTTCGATGATCGATTTCGATAATTTCAACTGTACACTATTTTCGTCTGCCAGACTAAACAACTCGTTCAAAGTGAGTTTAGTGCATGAATCTGTTTGCGATTGCACAGTTTGTAATCCAAAGATTAACACTACAAGCACTTTGATAATCAAAGTTTTATTAAATAATTTCATAAATATGATTGATAATTTTTTTCAGGGGTGCAAAGGACGTGTTTTTTATTCAAACAATTGCTATCCATATTTCTATAAAATTTATCCAAATTACTACAAAAATTATTTATTTAATCAAAATATAACTACTTTTGCAACCAAAATAGGAACAAAAAAATATCATGTCCTCTTCATCGGATCTCATTTTTAACAAAAATCATTCTATCGAAAATGACTTTTCCATAGCGATCAACGAAGCCGATTTTCCCATAAAAATTTCTCCTTATAGGATTCATTCCGGCTTTGTTTGTATCTGTTTATCAGGAAGTTCAGAAATTGAAATCGATTTTTTGCATTATCATATCGTTGCCAACGACATCATCATTCTTTTTCCCGGACAGATTATCGATTTTCAACAAAAGAGCGACGATTACACTTTCGCCTTTTTTTCTTTTTCAAATCGTTTAATTGATGACATCATTTTTCAATTTCCAACTTCTTTTATCAATTTTTTAAAAGAACATGTTCAATATCATCTACCTGAAGAGGAGTGTCAAGAATTATTGTCGGAATATTTTTACATTTTGTATAAAAAATTCACCGAAAAAGAACATGTGTATCGTCGCGAAATTATCGTCAACCTCATTCAGATTTTTTTCTTGGATTTATATAATAAAACCCTAAAAGCCAATATTTTTAATCCAAAACTGCATCAACGAAAAACGGAGGTCATCGAAAAATTTTTCAACTTAGTCAAAATCTATTACAAAGAAAATCGTGAAGTGGCGTTTTATGCCGATAAGTTGTGCATAACACCGAAATATCTATCCGTTATCACGCAAAAAATGATTGGAAAATCTGCAAAAGAAGCTATTGATAATTACACTGTTACAGAAATAAAACTCTTATTGCAAACGACATCTATTCCGCTCAAAGAGGTGGTCTTTCAGCTCAATTTTCCCAATCAGCCATTTTTTTGCAAATATTTCAAACGACATACCGGTGTGGCTCCTTTTGACTATAGAAATAGTCGAAAAAAAGATTGACCGGTTTCATTTTTAATGGTAAGTTTCCAAAAAAGAACAACACTTCAAATACACTTTAAATAATGATGAAATTAATCAACAAAAATAATAGCTGATGAAAAAAAGAAGGTATCAAAAAAAAAGGATTAACTCTCTTTACAAGACATCTAAATCTGATAACATAGTTTTTTATTTACATTCATGATTACACATAAAACTACTGATTATCTATTATTTATATAAAGTAATATTTCTTATTTCATCAAATTTTTGAAATCATGATTTTTTTAGACCCTTTGTTTATTTTTTCAAAACTCGAACAAAAAAAAGCTACTTTTGCAAAAAATATTTAATTTAATCTAATCAATTATGAATAAACTTTTTCTCATTTTAAAAATCGGAATTTCAACAACTATTATGTTGTTATTAGTTTCATTTTCTTTGAACGCTCAAAGATTTAATCCGCTCCAAAACACTTTGGTGAAAAGCGGCGAAAAAGTAAAAGTTACCGATTTTAAAACTCCAAAAACCACGACATACTCGCGAAACGGAGTAACGGTTACAACCCTTGTTAATGATTATATGTTTCCGTACGACATCAGTCAAAACGGACAATATGTTGCCGGTCAAGGATTTGGCGAAGCGATAAGTTTCTTTTGGTCTGAAACGACCGGTTCAATGCCCATTACCGGCACCTGTTATGCCGTGTCAGAAACCGGAATGATCGGTGGCTATTACATGGATGAAACATTAGGTGCATCGGTAGCCGGTTTGTGGGATCCTTCTACACAAGCATGGACATTTTTAGGCATCAATCCCGATTTTCCGGAACTCAACAGCGACTACAACAGCATTTGGGGTATGAATTCTGACGGATCTATTTGTGTAGGAATGCAGTTTAACAGCGCGTGGATGGCTTTTCCGTTCAAATGGACATTTGAAGGCGGTTACGAACTTTTGAGTTATCCGGAAGAAGCCTACGCTTCTCGTCCTGATGCCGTTAGCGACGATGGATCTGTGATTTGCGGTCATATCGACTGGAATCCTGCTGTTTGGTACAACAATACTTATACAATAATTAGTGATAATGGCGGTGAAGCCTTTAATGTTTCGCCCAACGGATTGTATGTGGTAGGTTCAAGCGGCGATAATGGTTTTATCTGGAATAGCAGCACACAAACGACAGAATTTTTCACAAACTCATTGCAAACCGGATCGTTAGCACCAATATGTGTTAGCAACGATGGAACTATTTTCGGTTATTCTGCCACAGGATTTCCCCCTTCTATTTACGATAGAGTTGCTTTTGTTCGTTTACCAGACGGAACGATGCAAACTTTCAACGATTACGCTGCCGACAGAGGTTTAACCGATGCCGGCGAATGGCAGTTTTACAGTATCAACAGCGTAACCGGAGACGGAACTATGGTCATTGGAGCCGGTATAGATCCGGAAGGGCAGCCCGTTTCTTTTAAAATGTTTTTCGATAACATTGTTTACAACTGCAATCCTCCCAGCAATTTAACGTATGAAGTAACCGATCAAAATTGGGACGATATTATTCTTTCGTGGGATGCTCCCGAAAATGCCACCAATGTTACCTATTATTTATACGCAAGTGCCGGATCCACAACACCGTTATTTACCGGATTGACTGAAACCACTTTTACCGACATGGATAAACCGGCGGGAACTTATACCTACGTGGTTAGAGCCAATTGGTCGGATACATGCCTTTCGGCAGCTTCCGATAAAGTAACCGTTACCATCAACGATTGTGCTACTGCCGAAATGTGTAATCTGATTTTCAATATGACTGATAATTATGGCGATGGTTGGAATGGCGGTTCTATTCAAATTACCAATGCCGAAGGCACTACCGTTGCCAACGTTACCATGACAGACGGTTCTTCCGAACAAAAATTTATTCCATTTTGCCCCGGCACATTGCATTTTATTTGGAATGCCGGCGATTATGACGAAGAATGCGGTTTCAGCATCAGCGATGAATTTGGTGTTACACTTTATACACAAACACCGCCTCCCTTTGCAGGCGAATTTTTCACCCATCAACATCAATGTTCGGCTTTAGCATCGGTCATTATCAGCGGCACTGTTTCAGCACTGACTACCGAAACACCTATCGAAAATGCCGTCATCGTTTTTAACGGAAACAACGTATATCAAACGACTACCAACGAATCGGGATACTATGAAATTGAATTAAATTCAGGTTTTGTGTTCAACATCAGCATCACTGCCGATGGTTTTATACCCTATTTTCAAAACGATTTTTCTGTTCCCGAAGAAAATGCCACTCTCGATTTTGAAATGACATTGATACCGTGTAATCTTGTCCCTCAAAATGTTGCAGCAGTTGTTGACGAAAACGAAATCACGGTTTCTTGGGAAATAGCGGATGTTGAAAATTGGCTCACTTGGACCGGAACTTATGAAAATAATTCAGTCGGCACAGGCGGCACCACTGATTTTGATGTGGCACAACGTTTTGAACCGGCCGATTTGACAGATTACAATGGAAGCTATTTAACTAAAATTCAATTTATTCCGGCTGTTGAAAGTAGTAGCTGCGAATATTCTGTCAGAGTTTGGACGGGCGGAAGTGCCTATCAAGCGGGTAATTTAGTTGTCGATCAAGTTATTCCGGCAGAAACAATTGTCGTTGGAGAATGGAACGAAATTACTTTAAATACACCTGTTTTTGTGGATGCCTCTCAAGAGTTATGGTTTGGAATAAGATGCAATGCCATTTCAGGTTATCCTGCAGGTTGCGATGCCGGTCCGGCCTTAACAGCCAAAGGAGATTTAATCTTTTTTCAAGGTGCATGGAACGATGTTACGGCTCTTGCTTCTGAATTAAATTACAATTGGTGTCTGAAAGGATTGGTAACCAATCAAGCAAAAGGAAACACAACGACATTGGCTGCATTGAAAGACGTTGAAAACAGAGCACAAGACGAATCGGCAACATGGACAACACATTCTGTGCCGATGACAACATCAACAGCTGTAACCTCCAACACGTTCTCAATTTATCGCGATGGTATCATAATCGCAGAAGGACTTTCCGAAATGACCTACACCGATAGCAATTTGGAAAACGGAACTTATTGTTATACCGTCAGTGCAACTTGCCAAAACAACGTTGAATCGGAGCTTTCGGAAGAAGCTTGTGCAACCGTTTCTGTTGGTATTAATGAAACATCAGCACCTTATGACATTTTTCCAAATCCGGCAGACAATATGATTACCATCAAAGGTGAAACAATAGATAAAATTGTTATTTACAATATTTTAGGACAAAATATAGAAAATATTTCAACGACTAATTCATCCATACTCCATATTAACACAGCATCTTATACGAATGGAACCTATATTTTACGCATTTATACTCTCGACGGAGCAACTATTTCCAAACGTATCGTGATTGCTCATTAATTTTTTTATTGTATCATATTTAATTCAAAAGGAGATCTGAAAAAGACAGTTTTTAAAAAAATTAACAACATTTTTTAGTTATGAAACAATATTTAAGAACAATTTCAAAAAACATTTTGTGTACAGCATTAGTGACAACAATTTGTTTTACAGCTTTTTCTCAGTTCAGAAATCCGATGGAAGATACTCGTTATCCAAAAACGGAGAACCTTCAAAGAACCACTTCAAAGCCTACGAAAACTATTTATCGAGACGGCGATATAGAGATAAATTTGATGATGGATGCCAATCAAACCCCTTACGGCATTTCACCAGATGGAACCAAAGCGGCTATTGCACATTGGCAAGATCCTGCCGGTTTTTATTGGTCCTATCCTGATCAATTGTTGGTAGTAGATGGTTATGTTTTCGATGTTTCCAACGAAGGAAGAGTTTGTGGCTCATTTGTTAACGAAGAATTGTATCGGGTTGCAGGATATTGGGAAAACGAAGAATGGACTTTTTTGGGAATGCACCCTTCTGCACCTCAATATTTTGAAGGAGAAGATTATAGCAGCGTTTGGGCAATGTCGAGTGATGGAAATATTTTAGCCGGAATGCAATTTACAGAAGCATGGACAACCATTCCTTTTACGTGGACAGAAGCCGGCGGCTATGTTAATTTGGAACAAGGTGGCGGATATGCATGTCGTCCGAATGCAATTTGTGACGATGGAACCATCGTAGGCGGATGGTCGGCAGATCCACAAACCGGCGTTTGGCAACCCTGCATTTGGATTAACGGTGTAATGACTGTTTTATATCAAAGCGAATTTTACGGTGAAGTATATGGCATTTCTCGCAACGGACAATATGCGTGCGGCTATTGTGGCGGCGGAGCTTTTTTATGGACACAAGAATCCGGTTTGCAAATAATTTCAGATTTTAGCGGCAACGCCATTGCGGTTTCTAACAATGGTATGGTATTGGGTTATGGTACTTCCGCTTTGATTAAGCCGTTGAACGAACCAACAACAACTTTTAAAGAATATGCCATTGCACGTGGATGGGCAGAAGCATCTAACTGGCACTTTTTCCGCGTTTGCGATGTTTCGGAAGATAACAACTGCTTTATTTTCAACGGAGTTAATCCCGATGGCGGTGAAGGTTGTTATCGCGTTCGATTTGCACCCGAAGCCGAAAAATTTTCATTGACATTACTTTCCGATCCCGAAAACGCCGGCGTTGTTAATGGCGGCGGCAACTATGCAGCCGAATCGCAAATAACCATTTCGGCAACAGAAAATGCAGGTTTTCAATTTGTTGAGTGGAGCGATGCCGAAGGAAATGTTGTAGCAACAACGCCCGAAACCGTTATCACCATGCCTGCTAACAATTGGACGTTAATCGCTCATTTTGAACCTATTATATATAATTTAACTTTGGTCGTTGATGAACAACCATGGATGGGAGACGATGCCGACTTGTTAGAGTTGACCGGCGCAGGCGAATACACAGCCGGAACGGAAGTTTTCATTGAATCTAACGAAGTTTTCGATTTCATTTGTTGTGATTATTGGAGCTATGAAAATGGCGAAACGTTATTTGATGATTGCAATGGAACCTTTATCATGCCTGCTGAAAATATTACGTTGACTATGCATTATTACGATTGTTCCAATAAAATTGCCGAAAATGATTTTTTGATGGGAAACATCTATCCGAATCCCGTCAAAGATGTGCTGACATTAGAACTTAAAACCGCAGATGCTGTCATTCAACTGATTGATGTTCAAGGAAATGTTGTGTATAAAACACTATCTAATCAAAAAAATATCACCATTGATACGCAACCATTTTACAACGGATTGTATTTATTGCAAATATCCGATAAGAAGCACACATCTACTTCAAAAATTGTCATTCAACATTAATTCTATATAAAACCAATCCACTAAAAAGCCGAAAAAATTTCGGCTTTTTTCTTTACTAAAAAACCCGATTTTCAAATCAAAAAAATTACCTTTGCAAAAAATTACTTTGCATGAAAGAGTTTTATCTTCTATTGATATTCATAACTTTATTCGTTTCTTGCACGAACGAAAATTCTACCAAAATACAAAAAACAGGTCATGAAAAGCCCATGAACGCTGAATTAGCAGAGATTAACAAGCAAATCCAACAAGACTCTACCAATCCTTCTCTTTATGTGGCACAATCTCAGTTTTATATCAAAAACGGAAATTTAGAAGACGCTTTATCCAGCCTACAAAAAGCCGTAAATATTGACTCTTTAAATTTTGTGGCTTGGGACAATTTAGTTGATATATACATGTTGACAAATCGTTATATAGATTGTGAAACAGCTATGTATCACTTGCTTTCACTTGATCCACAAAACGTTTCAACACTATTAAAGTTGGCAAAATATTTTTTAGTCATAAAAAATTATGATGAATCTCAAAAATACACCCAAAAAGTATTAGAGATTGATCCAAAAAACGCACAAGCTTACTACGTTTTAGGAACCAATTTTATCGAGCAAGGAGATACCAATATCGCCATTAAAAATTTCATTCAATCAACAGAATTAGACCCCAACTTTTACGATTCTCAACTACATTTAGCCGGCATTTATGAAATTAGAAGCAACCCGTTAGCTGCTGAATATTATAAAAATGCCATTCGTATTCGTCCCAAACATCTTCCTACTCAATATTGCTTAGGAATGTTTTATCAAGAAAAATTACATCAGCCGGAACGCTCGTTGACTATTTATAACACTATTTTACAACAAGATAGTACATTTGTAACCGCTATTTATAACATCGGATATATTTATTTACAATATCTCCATAATCCACAAAAAGCCCTCCCCTATTTTCAAAAAGCCGTTCATCTTCATCCAAATTATGTAGAAGCTTTATATAACGTTGGATGTTGCTACGAACTGATGGAACAAACACAAACTGCCAAATCATTTTATAAGCAAGCCCTAAGCTACAATCCGGAATTTTCTTTGGCAGAGGAACGATTAAAAGTTGTAGGAAATTGAAAATGATTAATATATTTTTACCATGAAAAAAATTACATTATTATTTGCCATGGCAATATTCATGCTTTGCCAAGGAACAGTTTTTGCTCAAGAAGAGAGTAAAGAAAAAGAAGATGAAGGTTTTACATTTACCGTAGTAAAAGAAAATCCTATCACTTCCGTCAAAGATCAACATCGTGCCGGAACATGCTGGTGCTATTCGGGATTGGGTTTCATTGAAGCTGAATTATTGCGAATGGGAAAAGGTGAATACGACTTTTCTGAAATGTTCATCGTTCACAAAACCTATCTTGACCGCGCTCGTGCCGCTGTTCGCACACACGGCGATGTCTCTTTCTCGCAAGGCGGTTCGTTTTACGACGTGTTGTATGGAATGAAAAACTTCGGCTTGATTCCCGATAGCGAAATGCCTGCCGGAGCCATGTATGGCGACTCATTATCAGACCACACCGAACTTTCAGCCATTTCCAATGCAGCCGTTGCCGCCATCGCCGAAGGAAAACAAAAGAAATTATTATCGAAAGATAACGAAATGTTGTGGGAAAAAGCTGTTGAAGCCATCCACGACGTTTATTTGGGAAAATGTCCGGAAAACTTCACTTACAAAGGCGTTAGCTACACTCCGAAATCATTTTACGAATCGTTGGATTTGAATCCGGAGGATTATGTCTCATTAACCTCTTACACACATCATCCTTTTTACGAAAAATTTGTATTGGAAATTCAAGATAATTGGCGTTGGGCACAATGCTACAACCTTCCTTTGGATGAGTTGATGCAAGTTTTCGATAATGCTATCGACAAAGGCTACACCATTGCTTGGGGTGCCGATGTGAGCGAAGAAGGTTGGCTTAGAGGAAAAATGGCAGGTATTGCCGTTTTGCCTGATGTAAATGCCACCAACTCCGATTTAACCGGTAGCGATATGGCACATTGGTTGGGACTTTCATCTGCCGACCGTAAAAAAGAATCGATGAGCAAACCCACACCGCAAAAATGGGTTACACAAGAAGAACGTCAATTGGCTTTCGATAATTGGCAAACCACTGACGATCACGGCATGGTGCTTTATGGAACTGCCAAAGATCAAAACGGAACTGAATATTATATGGTAAAAAATTCGTGGGGAATTTACGGTCAATACGACGGCATACTCTATGCCAGCAAAGCTTTCGTACGCTACAAAACCATGAATATCATCGTTCATAAAGATGCTCTTCCAAAAGACATTAAAAAGAAATTGAACATTCAATAATTTTTATCGCATTATCTTCAACGATAATGTTATCGTAAAAATATCAACAATCTCTTTATAACTATATGAAGGTGTGATTGTTGATATTTTTATCATAATTAATACATTACTTTAATCATCAATCAAAAAATGGGTTTTGCAAAATGGATAGCCGGCAGTTTGGGATGGGCTGCCTTTGGACCTATCGGCGGTCTGCTTGGATTCGCTATTGGAAGTTTTATTGATTCGGCATCAAATGCTCAGGTGAATGTCAACACGGGAAATCAGTTTATGGGAACAACCGAACGTTCTACGGCACAAGATTTTCACGTCAGTTTGTTGGTATTGGTTGCAGCCGTAATGAAAGCCGATGGCGTTGTTGTCAAATCGGAACTCAACTATGTGAAACAATTTTTGTTACAACAACATGGCGAAACACGTGCCAAAGCCTATTTGCAAGTTTTGAAAGATCTGCTTGAAAAAAACATTCCAATTGCTGATGTGTGTATGCAAATTCGTTCCAACACCACCTACGCTACCCGTTTGCAGCTACTGCATTTGCTTTTTGGCGTTGCTATGGCTGATAATCAGGTTCATTCCAACGAGTTGCGTGTAATCGAACAAATTTCCAATTTACTGCAAGTAACCAACAACGATTTCAACTCGGTGAAGGCAATGTTTGTAAAAGACACAAAATCAGCTTATACCATTCTCGGTATCACCCCCGATGCCACCAACGATGAAGTTAAAAAATCCTATCGCGAAATGGCCAAAAAGCACCATCCCGATTTAGTCAGCACCTTGGGCGAAGATGTTCAACGCAAAGCAAAAGAGAAATTTCAAGAAATTCAAGACGCTTACGAACAGATTAAAAAAGAACGCGGCTTATAAGCGATAAAGAATAATTGTCTTTGATTTTTATTGATGACTCCATTGACGAAAAACAAATTCGCAACATATCACCATCAACAGAGCGACAAGCGTCATTAAAAAAGCATGCAATAAGGTGTTTCCAAAATTTTGAAATCCAAAAACTTCCAACATTATTAACAATAACGAATGCGTAAAAATCAGTAAAGACGCATACGCTACAAATATGACAACTCCCATATCTTGTACAGAGGGTCTCATCGTTGATTCTTTATTCAATTTTGGTAATACCATTTTGATATAAAAAGGTCTCAAAAAAGCTACTGCAGTGGTAGCTGCAGCATTAATGCCGGGCGTTCCGGTCAACAAGTCGATGAATATTCCTATCAAAAAAGAGCATAAAAGCACCCCCATTTTTAAGGTTTTAAACGGCAGTTTTATCACAAAATAAATATACAAAATAGGAACTACAAAACCGTGTAAATAGATGTTATTCAAAATAAAAATTTGAATAACAACTACCAAAAAAAATCGAATCGAATTTTCTAAATAAACATTCATATCAAAAAATCATTGACTTTCAAAAAACTATTAAAGCAACGTTCCTATCAAGGTTGCAGAAGTACAATCATTGATTGTTACATCAACATAACCTTTTAAAGATGTATCAACAGTTTGAAAGACAACTACTTTATTTCTTCCATCGCGTCCCATCAACATCTTCTTATTCTTTTTCGAAGTACCTTCAATCAGCACACGCACAATTTTTCCGATATCTCGTCGATTGCTTTCCAACGACATCTCTTGTTGTAGCTGAACCAACAAATCCAAGCGCCGAAGTTTTTCCTCTTCAGGAACATCATCTTCAAATTGACGTTGTGCCATAGTATTCGGTCGTTCAGAATATTTAAACATAAATGCAGAGTCGAAACCGACTTCACGCACCAACGACAGCGTATCTTGAAATTCATCTTCTGTCTCAGAACAAAATCCAACAATGATGTCGGTAGAAATTCCACAATCTGGAATTTGTTTTCTGATGGCAGCCACACGTTCCAAATAATAGGCTCGTGTATATTTCCTGTTCATTTTGTGTAAGATACGATCATTACCCGATTGAACCGCTAAATGAATGGCATTGCAAATATTTTCGTGTCCGGCTATGGCACGAATCAAATCATCCGACAGATCTTTGGGATGAGATGTGGTAAAGCGCACCCGTAAATCGGGATGAATGTCACCAACCATGGTAATCAAATCGGGAAAACGAACAATTTTTCCCGCTTCTTCCCATTGATAGGAGTTGACATTTTGACCGAGTAATGTGACTTCGTAATATCCTTTTTCAAAAAGTTCTTTCGCTTCATTTACAATTGTTTGTGGAGAACGACTACGTTCTTTTCCACGAGTGTAGGGAACCACACAATATGAACAAAAATTTTGACAGCCACGCATAATAGAAATAAATGCAGAAATACCGTTGCTATGCAGACGCACCGGTTGAATTTCGGCATACGTTTCCTCTTCCGATAAGATTGTATTGGCAGCAGCCTGTCCCATAGCAGCCTGTGCAATTAATTCGGGTAACGAGCGATACGAATCCGGTCCGGCTACGATATCCACTTCGGGATGTTTTTCAAAAACCTCTTCTTTCATACGCTCAGCCATGCAACCTATCAATCCGATTTGCAAATCAGGGTTTCGTTTTTTTAACGATTTCAACTCTGACAATCTGCGTCTAATTCGTTGTTCTGCATGATCGCGAATAGAGCAGGTATTGATCAAAATAACGGTAGCATCGTCTTTATTATCAATGATTTCAAATCCATCATTTTTCAAAATTGATGCAACAATTTCGCTATCGGAAAAGTTCATCTGACATCCGTAGGTTTCAATAAAAAGTTTTTTGTCGCCCATAAAATCACATTGTTCAAAAAAGTGGGCAAAATTAATCAAAAACAGCATAAGAAATTTAGATATTTTCATGCAAAAACAGTTGCTTTTATCCTAAAAAATAGCCTCAAAAATCGAAAAAACCGATTACATTTGCAAAAATTTTTTAATAAACTAATTGGATTTATTATTAATTGTTTAATTTATTATTTATCAATAACTTAATAAGTTATTATTGAAAAATATATAAAGAAACAAGCAAATAATTAATCTTGTTTTTTTGCGTTATTGGATATTATTCTCAAGAAAGACACAAAATATAAAAGTGTGAAAAGACCTGAATTTTTACAAAAATTAATTACGCGTCAATATTTCAGTTCATGGATAATTTTATTAACTGATGCATTTATTTCTATTGTATGCACTTTTATAGCTATATTGGTAGTGCGGTATATTACACGCATCATCATTCCTGCCAATTATATTTTTCCCATCGAATTGATTGTTTTTGTGGTCAGTTTGATTGTTTTTTATGCTTTTAAAACCTCTCAAAATATCATTCGTCACTCCACTTTACACGAAATTTTTTCAATAGGTTTAACCGTTTTAGTAAAAAATGCCGTAATGGTATTTGTTTATTATTTTATTGTAGAAAAATTTTGGATGGACGACTTTCCCATTGTTTTTGTGGTGATTGTTGATGCTATGCTCACTTTTATCGCATTGATTTTTATCCGAATTTTTATGTTGCTTTTCTATGAACAAATAAAAAGAGTAAATCCGAAAAGCAAAAATATTCTTATTTATGGATATGATAATCAAAGCGTTTCATTATCCACAAGTCTTCAAAACAATGAAAAATTTCATGTTTCAGGTTTTTTTATTCCTAGTTCAAAAAAGCATTTAAACAGAATCGCCGGATATTCGACTTACTCCTGCGATGATGAAGAGACTTTTAATGTCATCGTTTCTCGACATAACATTTATGGTATCTTGTTTCCGGACTACGAATCGGCTCAACAAGAAAACAATCGTTTAATTCGTTTTTGCGAAAAAAACGACATCAAAGTTTTATTTCTTCCTCCTATTAATGAA
>JAQUSR010000191.1 GCA_028710155.1 Bacteroidales bacterium
TTAATACACCGTTTTATCCATGAGTCATTCGATCCGGCAGTAATGCCGCCCGCATAACGGAATCCGTCTACAACACCACCAAAGGTGCAATGAAAAATTGTGGATTCTTCATAAATCTGACCGCAAATGCCGCCTGTAAAATTATTATTGCCGTGAATGTTTCCAAAAGCATGACAATTTCTAATCATCGATTCGTCGGCATAACCGGCAATACTTGCCACCCACGACTCGCCCGAAATATCGACATTCATCATATTCAAACTATCGATAACGCCGTATTCCAAAGCACCAAACAAAGCAACGTGAGTGCCACTTTGGTGAATTGTTAAATTGTTGATGGTGTGATTTTTGCCGTTAAAATTTCCCCTAAACGGGAAATTAAAGATACCTATAGGCGCCATCTCATACGATTTCATATCCAAATCGGCAGTCAATGCAAAATAGGTGTTTTTGTAACCGTCGTTTTTATTGAGGACGCCTTTGTAAGACCCTGAAGTAAAATTGTTGACGGCTTGAGATAGATCACAAAGATCTTGTTCGTTGTCGATGGTCAAAGGATTGAGAATGGTGCCTAACGGATTCACAATAACGGGAATTTGTTTTGTGATTCCTTCATTGTTAGAAACACACAATGTGTCATAACCTGTTCCGATAAGCGTGGCATGATTGCCCGAAATAGCCACTTTGTTGGCAACAGAAGTCCATTGATTGTTATCGACTATGGTAAGGTCGAAATCGGATAAAATCAGTTGCGATTTTTCGAAATCGGTGATCGAATGATGCAAAAAGATCGGCGAAACAGCCAACCGTGCGATTTCGGGATTGTTGAAACCGGCCGGATAGGGATAAAGTCCTTCGGTAAACACCCAATCAGCGGCATTGAACGCCGATTGCAATGCAAAACCGGTCAGCTCGGTAGTAAGTCGCGGTTCGGTACCTTCGCTCGATTCTTGATGACCGATTCCGTATAAAGTGTTGCACATTTGTTTGTCCCAATAGCAATTTTCCACATTATATCCCATGAAACTCAGTAAACCGCAGATAGCGCCGACATCTTCACCGCTTCCAAAAACATTGCCGGCATTGATACAGTCGTAATAATGGTTAGATTCACTTAAATTGCTGGAAATGATTCCGCCCACGTCGTAGCTGCCATAAATATCACCGGTGTTGACACAAGCATAAGCAATATTGCTGTTGGTGATGCCTGCGGTACGAAATCCTTCACCGATGATAGGTCCGCCGTTGATACAACGGTAAGCATCGGCTTCGTTGGCGATGCCGTAAACACTTTCTCCGCCTTGAATGCGTCCCATGTTGATACAATTTTCGCACGTTCCGGTCAATCTTCCGGCCATGCCGCCTACCGAGTAACCTGTTCCGAAAACGTTTCCGAAATTGATGCAATTGTTCAAGATGCTTTGCGATCCACGGCCAATAATGCCTCCTCCTTCGCTATTGCCATACATATCTTCTTGAACGTCAATGTTTCCGTAATTTTTACAATTTACAATATTACCCATATTTTGAAACATAGAATGGTTTCCGCAGATACCGCCGACATTCACAGTGCCCGATACGTTTCCGCGGTTGACACACGATTGAAAAGAAGTGGAGCTGCCGCTGCCGCAAATTCCGCCAACATCTTCGTTGCCGGAAATGTCGTGAAGGTTGGTGCAGTTGCTGACGGCGCAATCAAAAGCTCTTCCTAAAAGTTGCCCTACTTCGTCTGTCCCGATGACATTTGCTGTGCTGGAACAATTGTTAAATTGGGTGTACATGGCGTTACCGCAAATAGTTCCCACTTCATTGCTACCCTGAATAGTGCCGCCTTCAAAATGTAAATTTTCAACAGAACCGGCCATACAATATCTGAAAAAGCCGATGGCGTCCATTGTCGGATACACAATTCGGATGTTGCTGATTACATGGTTGTCGCCATCCAAATTGCCGTAAAAACAAAAAATGGGCGTTCCTATAGGTTCCCAATTATTAATACTGCTCATGTCGATATCGGCAGTAATTTTAAAATAAACACCTTCAAATCCGGTGGTACTTGATACGCCTTGATAAGAAGTAGTAGTAAGATTGACGGCATCACGAAATGCATTCAAATCCTCCAAATTGTTAATCAACAAGGGATCGTCAACTCCTTGCGATTGTGCTGTCGTTATTGTCAATGACAACAAGATAACGACCATCAATTTAAAACTTTTCATATTTAAAAACATTATAAAGTTATTAATTTAAAAACATAAAAATAAGTTAAACAATAAATTAAATGATTCTTTTATATCGTTTGACCATGACGGCAAAGCTACTTTTTTTGTAAATAATAGAGGCAAAAGAATTAAATATTTTTTTGAAAAAAATTCTTAAGATTATGTTTTGAAACGACTTTATTATTGGAGCACAAGGATGCCGATTGGTATAATACGTATTTTTTAATAATTGGTGTTTAGCACGATTTTTGCTGTTGCAATTCAAAAATTACACTACATTTGCACTCCTCTTAGAAAGAAAAAATTTTTAATATAAAATACTTAATATCATAAGTTTATGAGCGAAAAGAAGAGTTTTATGACATGTGATGGTAACTGCGCTGCAGCACACGTTGCCTATATGTTCAGTGAAGTTGCCGCTATTTATCCTATCACCCCATCTTCACCAATGGCTGAATACATTGATGAATGGAGTGCAGGCGGCAGAAAAAACATTTTTAACGAAACCGTTAAAGTTGTCGAGATGCAATCAGAAGCCGGTGCAGCCGGTGCCGTTCACGGATCGTTGCAAGCGGGTGCCTTAACCACCACCTATACCGCTTCTCAAGGTTTAATGCTGATGATTCCGAATATGTACAAAATCGCCGGAGAGTTACTCCCGGGCGTTTTTCACGTTTCGGCTCGTTCGTTGGCTGCTCAAGCACTATCTATCTTTGGCGACCACGCCGATGTGATGAGTGCCCGTCAAACCGGTTTTGCACTTTTGGCAACCGGATCTGTTCAAGAAATTATGGACTTGGCTCCTGTGGCTCACTTGGCAGCCATTAAAGGTCGTGTTCCTTTCATGCACTTCTTCGATGGTTTCCGTACTTCACACGAAATTCAAAAAGTGGAAACACCTAACCAAGATGAATTGGCAAAATTGATCGATTGGAAAGCATTGAACGAATATCGCGAACGTTCGTTGAATCCGGAACATCCGGTAACGCGCGGTACTGCTCAAAATCCTGACATCTACTTCCAAACACGTGA
>JAQUSR010000048.1 GCA_028710155.1 Bacteroidales bacterium
CTCTATGGAACGCCCATACCTATCAATAAAAAAAGCATGATGGAAATTGACCGAAACATGTGGGAAATCAAAGGAGAAGTGTTTCATCGTCCCATTAAAACCGACCGTGAAAATGTGATTGCCACTGCAAAAGTTTTCTTAAATGCACCCTATTTGTGGGGAGGAAAATCGCCATTTGGTTTGGATTGCTCGGGATTAACACAAACTGTTTTCAACATGAACGGCATTACATTGCCCCGAGACGCTTATTTGCAAGCCTTAGAAGGTGAAACAGTGAACCTTATCGAAGAGGCTCTGCCCGGCGATTTGCTTTTTTTCGACAATCAAGAAGGCAGAATTATTCACGTAGGAATTTTAGCCCACGATAACACCATCATTCACTCTTCGGGACATGTTCGCATCGACCCTGTTGATCACTATGGAATTTATAATAAAGAGGCACAAAGTTATTCTCATAAATTGCGGATTATCAAACGAATCATTAAATAATTTGGCAATTTTTTCCGATATTCTTTTCTTCAAAATGTAACAATTTACTAATGATTGTTTTTATCACAATTTCTATTTTTTTGTTCATAAAAATCCAAGTAACATGATAAAATTCAAATTACAATTATTCATCGCAACTCTTCTTTTTGCGATTTTTTCTGTAAAAGCCGACGAAGGAATGTGGCTTCCTTATATGTTAAACAATCAGAGTTTGAGCGAGATGCAACGAATGGGTTGTCGGCTGACTGCTGATCAAATTTTCAGTCTTAATCAGCCCAGCATAAAAGATGCTATCGTGCAATTTGGAGGCGGCTGCACCGGAGAAGTGATTTCGGCAGAAGGATTATTGCTCACCAACCATCACTGTGGATTGGGACAAATTCAAAAACATTCTTCTTTGGAACACGACTATCTGCAAGACGGTTTTTGGTCGATGAATAAAAAAGAGGAGCTGCCTAATCCGGGACTCACCGTGTCGTTTCTCAACCATGTAGAAGATGTTACCGATATAATTCTTGACGGAATTGAAGTCAATGCAACAGAAACAGAACGCGATTCTATCGTTACCATCCATAGAAAAAATTTAGCCAAAGAACGCAAAGGCGAACGCGATGTAAGAATTACCATTCTACCGTTTTACAAAGGAAATCAATATATTTTATTTGAGTATATTGTTTATCGTGATGTGCGTTTGGTGGCTTGTCCGCCGTGGGGCATCGGAAAATTTGGTGCCGATACCGATAATTGGACATGGCCTCGTCACAAAGGCGATTTTTGTATGTTTCGCGTTTATACTGCACCGGACGGATCACCGGCTGAATTTTCGGAAAATAACATTCCACTGAAACCAAAACATTTTTTGCCAATCTCGTTAAAAGGCGTTGAAACAGGAGATTATGCGATGATTTTGGGCTATCCGGGCAGCACCGATCGCTATTCAAACTCACAAGCCATTCAATCGGTGATTGAAGATGAAGGTCCCGCCATTATTGCTTGTCGTACCACCAAATTGAACAACTATCGTCAACACATGGATGCCGATCCGGAAGTGTTCATCAAATATGCCTCCAAACAAGCCGGCGTGAGTAATTATTGGAAATACTATATTGGACAAGTAAAACAATTACAAAGAAATAAGGTTTACGACAAACGAATTACTCAAGAAACTGCTTTTCAAAAATGGGCAAAAGCCGATCCAAAACGCAGTGCCGAATATGGCGATATTTTTGAATCTATTCAGGAAAAATGGGCAATGATTTCCGTTTTTCAACAATCGCTCACCTATCACATTGAAGCCGGTTTGCGGGGCAGCGAAGCTGTTGGTTTTGCCATGCGCTTTGTAAAAATCAATCGGTTGATAGAAGAAAAAGCGGCACCGGAAGATATTGCCAAAGCTGTTGAACAATTGCAAGCCTCTGCAAAAAGCTATTTCAAAGATTACGATAAAGCCACCGATTACGATGTAACTATAGCTCTTTTAAATCTGTTTTACAACGATATTGATCCACGTTTGCAACCCGAATTATTGAACAATTTGGGCAAGAAAAACGGTGGCGATTTCACCAAATTTGTTGATGATGCCTTTGCAAAAACCATTTTCACAGATGCAGAAAAAATGAATCAATGGTTGGAAAAACCTAAAAGTTTGAGCAAAGATCCCATTTTTGACATGATGTTGTCGATTCGCAATTCCTATTTTAATTTATCCTCGTTAGAAGATGAAGCTATTGCTATCGGTAAAAAAAGTGAACGCCTGTATATGAAAGGTTTGATGGAGATGGAGAAAAACAAAATTTTTTATCCCGATGCCAATTTCACCATGCGACTAACTTATGGCGAAGTGTCGAACTATCAACCTGCCGATGCTGTTACTTACAACTATTTCACAACTTTAGACGGTGTAATGGCCAAAGAGCAACCGGGGAATTGGGAATTTGACGTTCCGAAAGATTTGAAAAAATTGTGGAAAAACAAAGACTACGGTCGCTATGCCGATAAAAACGGGAATTTGGTTGTTAATTTTATCACAACCAATGATATAACAGGAGGAAATTCGGGCAGTCCGGTATTGGATGGCAACGGAAACCTTATCGGATTGGCATTTGATGGCAATTGGGAAGCGATGAGCGGCGACCTTTCGTTTGAAAACGAAGTGCAACGCACCATTTGCATGGATATTCGATACCTGCTGTTCATTATCGACAAGATGGCAAACGCTCAAAACATTATGCAAGAGTTGAAGATTGTGGAATAAACCTGTTTCAACGATCACATTACTTTCAAAAAAACGGATAACGTCTTTTGACAACGTTGCGTGACATTTCTCATCATTGACGCAAATTTTTGTAACTCATACAATCTTTTAATCATTGTTACAAAAGACTGTGATTTTTCCGTAAAACCATCCTTCAATAGAAAAGGTTTTCAAAACGCTTTTTCACCGTGTCATAAGTATGACACAAAGAGACGAAGTTTGTAAATTCGATGTTTTAATGAATTTTAAACTTCGTCTTATTTTTATAATCGTCATCAAATTTTTTATAATTATTTGATGCGTAATGTATTGTGCATAAATAATAGCACCACGAACATCTCATTCATCAAAAGATCCTATTCTTCGAATAGCGTAAAAAAACACATCGTCCGTGAGACGAAAGACAACGAAATTATTCATTTCATCATTCATTGAATTTCTTTTGAATCAATAAAAAATCAAAACTTCCAAGCTAAATCCACGCTTTTTAACCCTCAAAAAATCAAAACGTTGAGGCTAAAAAGCGTTTTTTTTGTTGATAACTCAATTGTTCATTGCACTTTATTGCACCACAAAAAAATATGATAAAGTACTTATTTACAATTGTTTTAACACATGATGCTTCAATAAAGTTATCAACAAAGTGGAAAAATGTGTCACATTGTGCAAAATTGTGCAAAAATTAGTACCTTTGACGCACATTTTTAGCACAAAAAGCGATGCAAAATTTTATCGGAGTATATGATTGTAAGCTGGACACAAAAGGGCGGATTATGGTACCCTCGCCCCTCAAAAAACAGCTGATGCCTTTCGCAGAAAAGGGCTTTATCGTCAAGAGAAGTCCCGACTCGAAATGCCTCGAATTGTACACAATGACAGCATGGGAGCGACAAGAGCGAATGATTTCAAAATTAAATCCTTACAAAAAGGAGCACAAAGATTTTATTCGCCGATTTTATGCCGGTGTGAAACAAATAGAGATGGATCCGTCCGGCAGAATGTTACTCACCAAAGACTTGTTAACGTTTAGCGGTATCAACAAAGAATTGACAATGGCTGCTGCCCGTGATATTATTGAAATTTGGGATAAAACAGCCTACGAAACTGTCATTAACGACACCACTGTTGACTTTGAATTGTTGGCAGAACGAGTGATGGGTGACATTGAATTAGATTCAGAAGAATAAAAAATTAAATATCAAAGAATTATGTATCACATACCTGTGTTTTTGGAATCATGCATCGCCGGGCTTAATATCCAACCGAATGGTTTGTATGTGGACGTAACCTTTGGAGGTGGCGGACATTCGACAGCCATATTACAACATTTGAATGAAGAGGGTAAACTTTTTGCTTTTGATCAAGATGCCGATGCTTTACAAAACGCGATAGACGATTCGAGATTCACTTTGATTCATCAGAATTTCAGATATTTAAAAAATTTTCTCAAATATTACAAAATCGAAAAGGCGAACGGAATTTTGGCCGATTTAGGTGTTTCCTCTTATCAATTCGATCAACCGGAAAAGGGCTTTTCGACCCGTTTTGAAAGCAGTTTGGATATGCGAATGGATCAGCGCAACGATAAAACGGCAGCCGACATTGTGAACGACTACGAATGGGAATCGTTGACGAGGATTTTGAGAACGTACGGTGAATTGGACAATGCCGCTAAAATTGCCGACATTATCGTTCAACAGCGTCCTTTTAGTACAACAACAGCCTTTCTATCCGCTTTATCGCCAATAGCTCCAAGACATCGTGAAGCTAAATTTGCCGCTCAAATTTTTCAAGCACTTCGCATAGAAGTCAATGATGAAATCAACGCCTTGAAGGATCTTTTAACTCAAAGTGCCGAGATGTTGGCAGTGAATGGTCGCTTGGTGGTCATGTCATATCATTCTTTAGAAGATCGATTAGTAAAAAATTTTATGAAAAGCGGAAATTTTGAGGGAAATATTGAAAAAGATTTTTTTGGCAATCCATTAGTTCCTTTTCATTGTATTACGCGCAAACCCATTGTTGCCGATGAAATTGAAATGGAAAAAAATAGTCGTTCTCGCAGTGTAAAATTGCGTATAGCAGAAAAAATTTAATCATTAATCTTAAATAATTCAGCATGGAAACGAATCAAAAAACATCGACCAATAGTGTTCATCAAAGCACTACATCGAACCAAAAGAATAGAAAAAAGAAAAAAAATTTTGTAGCATCCACCATCAAAGGATCGTTTTTAGCCAACGAAAAAGTGCGACAGAATTTTCCTTTTTTCATTTTTCTTGCCATATTAGCTATGTTTTACATTTTCAATAACTATATGGCAGAGAAATTTCAACGTTCCATCAAAAAAATCCAACCAATTCACGAAGCCTACTTGACTAACTATCGTAATGCTGAAGCACAATTCACCGATAGTGCTAAACTTTCTAACATATCCAAAAACTTGATTTCCATTGGCTTGAAAGAAGCCAGAGTTTCGCCAAAAGTCATCACAGCCAATACAGAAAACGAAGAGTAATTGCTTGTTATTCAAAACACAACATGAATACGTCTTTTGACAATATGACACCCAATAATTCGAAAGGTTTTTTCACAAAAATCTTTATTATCTATTCGTGTGTTATCCTATTTGCTTTAATTGTTTTTGGACGTATCATTCAGCTACAAAACTCGGAAGAAGGAAAAATGCTTTTGAAAGAGGCCAAGGAAGCACAAATCAGAGTTTCAACAGTTGAAGCCACAAGGGGAAAAATTTTGGATTGTAACAACAAAGTGTTAGCCATCAACATTCCATGGTACAATGTTTATATGGATGTTGCTAATAGCAATATTGCCGACAGCACGTTTAATCAAAATGTAAAAGCATTATCTCAATCGTTATCTCTCCTATTCAATAATAAGAGTGCAGATCAATATGAAAAAATGCTTCGTGAAAAACGTCGACAAGGCAGTCATTACACTCTTTTAAAAAAGAATGTCAATCATTCTCAATTAGAAAAGATTCGTTCTTTTCCAATTTTGGAAAAAGGTCAATTCAAAGGCGGATTAATTGTAGAACGTTTTGAAAAGCGATTGATGCCTTACGGAAATATTGCACGCCGAACTATCGGTTATCAAAGAGATAGCTTATTTGTTGGTTTGGAAGGCGGTTTTGACGATGACTTGAGAGGCACAGACGGAAACATTTTGGAGCAACAAAAAGCACCGGGTTTTTGGATTCCGTTAGAAAGCGAAAACAACATAGAACCGCAAAACGGAAAAGATGTTGTTACCACTATTGATATTGTTATTCAAGATGTTGCTCATAATTCATTACTTCAAATTTTACAAAAATATAAAGCTGAAGAGGGTTGTGTTGTGTTGATGGAAGTAGCCACAGGCAACATCATTTCATTGGTTAATTTGCAACGTAATGCCGATAGTTCATACAGCGAACGATTAAATATTGCCATCGGGTCAGCCATTGAACCGGGGTCAACTTTCAAAACGCCCAGCTTGATGGTTGCATTGGAAGATGGAAAAATTAAGCCGACTGATATATACAAAATCACACGATTTGCGACTTATGCCAATCGAAGTGTCGAAGATTCGCACTATGACGGTGATCGCGATTTGACAGTGCAACAAATTTTTGAAGAATCGTCCAACGTCGGGACAACAAAAATCATTTGGGAAAACTATAATGAGAGTCCTCAACAATTCATTGACGGATTGTATAAAATGAGTCTGAATCAGCCCTTACAAATCCCGATTGCCGGAGCAGCAGCACCTTATATAAAAAATACCACAGATAAAACGTGGTCAAAAGTATCCTTACCTTGGATATCGTTTGGTTACGAATTATTGATAACCCCTTTGCAAATTGCCACTTTCTATAACGCTATTGCCAACAACGGCTGCATGGTCAATCCGCGTTTTGTTACAGCCATTCGCGATGGCGAAACCGTTGTTAAAGAATTTCCTATCGAGGTGATCAATCCAAAAATTTGTTCTGAACACACCTTAAAAGATATTCAAATGATGTTACGTGGTGTTGTGGAGAATGGTACCGGACGCAACGGTTTTAAAAACGCCCCATACACCGCCGCAGGAAAAACCGGAACTTCGCAAATCGCCGAAGGAGGTAGCTACAAAGGCGGAAAAATCAAATATAACGCCAGCTTTGCCGGATATTTTCCCGCAGAAAATCCACGCTATTCTTGTTTTGTACTCATTCGTAAAACCGAAAAGCGTCAATATGCAGCTACCGTTGCTGTACCTGTTTTTCGCGACATCGCCGATAAAGTTTGTGCCAAACATACCGATCTTATCGACCATTCTATTGAAATCATTGATACCACTCAAGAAAAAATCATTTTCACTCCTTTTGCTTATAGCGGAAGAGTCAATGATTTAATAAATGTATATCAAAATTTGAATATAAAAGTTGAAAACGCCGCTCATACAGAATGGGTTACATCAACGGTCGTTTCTGACAAGGTTATTCGTTTAGACAATTGCGATTTACAACAAGGAATCATTCCCAACGTGATCAACATGACCGCTACCGATGCCGTATATTTGTTGGAAAAATGCGGATACAAAGTTGTTATTCAGGGATTTGGAAAAGTCATTAAACAATCCGTCAACGCCGGAACTTCGGCAAAAGCGGGAACTACCATTTATTTGCTTTTAGGATAATGTATTAAAAAATAGTTTTTCTATTGATAATGAAAACGATACAAGAAATATTAAAAAACGTTGAAACAATATCCATCGTTGGAAATTCAAATCGTAATGTCTCTCACATCACGGCTGATTCGCGACAAGCACAAAACGAATGGATTTTTGTTGCTGTTCGCGGAACACAAACCGATGGGCATCTTTACATTAAAAAAGCCGTTGAAAACGGATGCCAAATCATTGTTTGTGAAGATATTCCTATAGAAAGAACAGATAACATCACCTATATTCAAGTAAAAAATAGTGGCGTCGCTTTAGCAAAAATGGCAACTAATTTTTACGATGAACCTTCTAAAAATTTAAAATTGGTGGGCGTTACCGGAACTAACGGAAAAACAACCATCGCCACTCTACTTTTTCAACTTTTTCGGCGCTTGGGCTATTCAGCCGGATTGTTGTCAACTGTCGAAAATAGAATTGACGATGAAGTGATTGCAGCCACACATACTACTCCCGACCCGATTGAATTAAACCAACTGTTGAACAAAATGGTTTATCACGGTTGCGAATATTGTTTTATGGAAGTCAGCTCGCACGCTATCGATCAACAACGTATTGGAGGTCTTGAATTTACCGGTGGAATTTTCACCAACATCACCCACGACCATTTAGATTATCATAAAACATTTGCCAACTATTTAGCCGCCAAAAAACGCTTTTTCGACGATTTGCCCGACACCGCTTTTGCCCTTTCGAATCTTGACGACCGTAACGGAAAAGTGATGCTTCAAAATTGCAAAGCCAACAAATATTATTATAGTTTGCAAACTTTGGCAGATTTTAAATGCAAAATTTCAGAAAATCAACTAAGCGGATTGATTTTAACCCTCAACGATAAAGAGGCATATTTCAGATTGACAGGAAAATTCAACGCCTATAACCTCACTGCCATTTATGGAGCAGCAGTTTGTTTAGGTGCTGATAGCGATGAGGTTTTGAAAGAAATGAGTCTATTAAAACCTGTAGACGGACGTTTTGAAACGATTGTTTCAACAGACGGCATTACTGCCATTGTCGATTACGCCCATACACCCGATGCTTTAAAAAACGTGTTAGAAACCATCAACGAACTACGAACACACAACGAGCAAGTGATTACCGTAGCCGGCTGTGGTGGCGATCGCGACAAAACAAAACGCCCCGAAATGGCTGCTGTTTGTTGCAATATGAGCGACCGCGTCATTCTCACTTCCGATAATCCGCGTACCGAAGATCCGGAAGTTATTTTAGACGAAATGACTGCCGGAGTTCCTATTGAATTAAAACGCAAAGTTTTGAGAATCAGCAACCGTCATGAAGCCATCAAAACAGCTGTAGCATTGGCAAAAAGTGGCGACGTGATTTTAATTGCCGGAAAAGGACATGAAAAATATCAAGACATATTGGGAGTCAAACATCATTTTGATGATAAAGAAGAAATCAGAAAAAATTTCGGAATGGAAGTTTAACAAAATAATATAATAATTGTAATTCAATCAATTATAAATTAAAAAATCTTAAAAAATGTTGTATTACTTATTTGAATGGTTAGATAAAACGGTTGATTTTCCGGGAGCAGGTGTCTTTCAATACATTTCGTTTCGAGCAGGCATGGCAATCGTCATTTCATTGATTATCACTGCATTTTTCGGAAACAAACTCATTAGCTTTTTACGCAGAAAGCAAGTTGGTGAAACTGTTCGCGATTTGGGTTTACAAGGACAAAAAGAAAAAGAGGGAACACCGACTATGGGAGGATTGATAATCATTGCCGGAATTTTGATTCCCGTATTATTGCTCAATAAGTTAGACAACATCTACATTATTTTGATGATTTTCACCACATTGTGGTTGGGAATGTTCGGTTTTATGGACGATTATATTAAGGTGTTCAGAAAGAGAAAAGAGGGTATGTCGGGAAAAACAAAAATCATCGGACAAGTGATTTTGGGATTGGTGGTCGGTTGTACACTATATTTTTCCAACGATGTAGTAATCAAAGATTTCAATCAATTTCATCCAACGGTTACAGAAGTAGTTGACCAGCCCAATTGTGCTGATCAAACCAAAGATATCCCCGGCATCGAAGCTTCGAAATCGACTAAGACAACCATTCCATTTGTCAAAAACAACGAATTGGATTACAGCATCATAATTTCATGGATGGGCGATAATGCTGCAAATTGGACTTTTTTGATTTTTATTCCGATTGTCATTTTGATTATCACCGCCGTTTCCAACGGAGCCAATCTCACCGATGGCATGGATGGTTTAGCAACCAGCAACGCTGCCGTAATTGGAGCCACTTTGGCGGGATTGGCTTGGGTTTCGGGTAACATCATTTTTGCTGATTATCTGAATATTATGTATATTCCTAATGTCGGCGAGATGGTGATTTTCGGAGCTGCATTTGTGGGTTCGTGCATCGGTTTTATGTGGTACAACTCCTACCCTGCTCAAGTTTTCATGGGCGATACAGGCAGTTTGACTATCGGCGGAATCATAGCCGTTTTTGCCATTATCATTCGTAAAGAGTTGTTACTTCCATTGTTATGCGGAATATTTTTGATCGAAAGTTTGTCGGTCATCATGCAAGTTTCCTATTTCAAATACACGAAAAAGAAATACGGAGAAGGCAGACGCATCTTTATGATGTCGCCGCTGCACCATCATTATCAGAAAAAAGGCATTCCGGAGCCAAAAATCGTTCAACGGTTTTTGATTATTGCCATCGGATTGGCTGTTTTAACGATTGTAACTTTAAAATTACGTTAGCATATTAATATTCAATAAAATATCAAAGCTTATTATGAAACGCATCGTCATTTTGGGAGCAGGAGAAAGCGGTACCGGAGCGGCAGTTTTGGCGAAAGTCAAAGGCTTTGATGTTTTTGTGAGCGATTTCGGAAAAATTGCAGAAGAACACAAAACGGTTTTATCGAAATATGCCATTCCTTTTGAAGAGGGACAACATACCGAATCGCTGATTTTGAACGCCGATGAAGTGGTGAAAAGTCCGGGAATTCCATTGAAAGCACCGATTATCAAAAAGTTGATGGAAAACAACATTCCTTTTATTGATGAATTGGAATTGGCAGCTCGCTATACCAATGCCACCAAAATCTGCATCACGGGAAGCAACGGAAAAACCACTACCACTTTGTTGATTTATCACATTTTACAAAGTGCCGGATTGAATGTCGGTTTAGGCGGTAACGTCGGAAAAAGTTTCGCTTTGCAAGTGGCAGAAAACAATTTCGATTATTACGTATTGGAAATCAGCAGTTTTCAATTAGACGGAATGTTCGATTTTAAAGCGGAGATTGCCATTTTGACTAACATCACGCCCGATCATTTGGATCGCTACGACTACAAAATGGACAACTACGTCAACAGCAAAATGCGGATTCTTCAAAACCAAACCGAGAAAGATGTTTTTATATATTGTTTGGACGATGAAGAAACCATGAAAGCATTGAAAAACAGAAATTTAAAACAGCAATGTTTGCCATTTGGTATTGATAACAATCCCAATGGAGACGGAGCAAAAATAGAAGATAATCAATTAATAATTACAATAAAAGATAACAAGATGAGTATTTTTTTGGAACAATTAGCCTTGCAGGGCAAACACAATCGGTATAACAGCATGGCAGCTGCTTTATCGGCAATGGCAGTCAACATTCGCGATGAAAAAATCAGAAAGTCTTTGTCAGATTTTAAAAACATTCCACATCGTTTGGAATATGTTACTACCATTTATGACATCGATTTCATCAACGATTCGAAAGCCACTAACGTAAATTCAACATGGTATGCATTGGAAAGTATGCACAAACCGGTAATTTGGATCGCCGGAGGAACTGATAAAGGAAACGATTACAGTTTATTAACGAAATTAGTTCGCAATAAAGTTAAAGTGTTGATCTGTTTAGGTATTGATAACAAAAAATTGCGAAGTGCTTTTGCCGATCATGTAGAATATATTTATGAAGTACACAATATGAAAGATGCTATTTCAGCAGCCATCAGTGTTGCCAATAAAGGCGATGCAGTATTACTTTCACCTTGTTGTGCCAGTTTCGACCTTTTTAAAAATTATGAAGATCGAGGCGATCAATTTAAACAAGCGATCAACGAATTATAATCATGAATAAACTCACCAAAAAGCTCAAAGGCGATATTGTTGTTTGGACGGTTTTAGGTATTTTGTCCATCTTTTCGCTGTTGGCAGTGTACAGCAGCACGGGCAATCTATCGATGATAAAACAGGGTGGAAATACCGAATATTACGTATTACGCCAAGGTTTAATGTTAGCTTTTGGTTTGATGCTTTTATGGTTTATTCATAAAATAAAATGGAGTGCAGCGTTAAAAAAATCGGCAAAACTTCTATTGATTATCAGCATTATTTTACTCATCTGTACGTTTCTTTTTGGTGTTGAAGTCAATGGGGCTAAACGATGGTTACGAATTCCGCTAATTGGTTTGCAATTTCAAACATCTGATTTAGTTAAAATATTGTTTATTATTTATTTAGCATCAGTGTTACCCAAAGCGAAAAGCAACAATTATGATTTTTTGACGATGCTCAAAAAAATTTATGCTCCCATTTGGATTGTTTGTGGACTTATTTTACCGATGAACTTTTCAACTGCAGCAATGCTCTTTTTGGTAAGTTGTGTTATGGTTTTCATAGGACAAATTCCCTTTAAATCGTTATTAACTTTTTTTGGAATCACCTTTGGTGTTGGTTTAGTTGTAGTTGTCATATCGTTAGCAGATCCGGATTCAAAAATCGTTCCTAAACGTTTTACCGTTTGGACCAATCGAATCACTAGTTTTGCATCGGGAGAAGAGGAAGCCAATAGCGATGATACCTACCAAGCCGACCAAGCAAAAATTGCTGTTGTTCGCGGAGGATTTTTTGGCACAGGACCCGGCAACAGCCGACAACGCAACTATTTGCCTCACCCCGATTGCGATTTTATTTTTGCCATTATCATCGAGGAATACGGTTTGATTTTGGGAGCCATTCCAATTATTGTGTTGTATTTAATTTTGCTTTATAGAGGCATGAAAATTTCGCGCGAATGCGAAAAGCCATTTTCAACGCTGATGGTGTTTGGTATTGTCTTCATCTATGTTGTTCAATCTTTTATTCACATGGGAGTTTGCGTGGGTTTGGGTCCTGTTACAGGTCAAAACCTGCCGATGGTGAGTACCGGTGGAACTGCCTTGATCGCCTTCTGTATTGCCATGGGTTTTGTGATGTCGGAAAGTAGAATCAATAATAAAAAGAAAGCCGAATTAATGGCACTGGCAGCCGCCGAAGAAGCAGCGTTATTAGTTACAACTGAAACCGAAACAGCAGAAACTTCTGATGAATCGGAAAGCGAAAGCGAACTCAACGAAATCAATAATGAAACGGATGATTTACAAAATACATCCGAAGAAGACGAAGAAGAAACGGAAGAAAATTAAAATTAACTTTCAAAAAAAAAGGGTAATATGGAAAACACAACAAAATCTATCAAAGTGATTATCAGCGGTGGCGGCACCGGTGGACATATTTTTCCTGCTATTGCCATTGCCAATGCTTTGCAACGACGATTGAATCAAAAAGTAGAAATTCTTTTTATTGGTGCTTTAGGACGAATGGAAATGGAACGCGTTCCGGAAGCGGGCTATCGTATTGAGGGATTGCCTATTGCCGGATTTCAACGTTCTATCACGCTGAGCAGCATCAAAAAAAATCTTGTCTTCCCTTTCAAACTTATCAAAAGTTTATCTAAAGCCAAACATATTATCCGAAATTTTCAACCGGATGTGGTCATCGGCGTAGGTGGTTATGCCAGCGGTCCCACCTTGCGACAAGCTACCAAAAGCGGCATTGCTTGTTTAATTCAAGAGCAAAATTCGTATCCGGGTGTTACCAACAAATTGGTTGCCGATAAAGTTAAAACCATTTGTGTTGCATATCCCAATATGGAACAATTCTTTCCGAAAGAAAAAATCGTTTTAACAGGCAATCCCATTCGACAAGAGGTGATTCACATTGAAGGTAAACGCGAACAAGCATTGTCTCATTTCAATTTACAACCCAATAAAAAAACGTTGCTCATTGTAGGCGGAAGTCAAGGCGCTCGTACTATCAACGAAGCGATTAAATCCGGTATTGATCAACTCATTAAAGCCGATATTCAAGTGCTTTGGCAAACCGGAAATTTCTTTAAAGAACAAGCCCAAGAAGTGGCTCAAAAATATTCATCAATAAAAGCGGTCAATTTTATTCGTGAAATGGATTTGGCTTATGCAGCCGCTGATGTTATCGTTTCAAGAGCCGGAGCAATAGCCATTTCTGAGTTGTGCAACATTGGAAAACCGGTCATTTTTGTACCATTGCCGTCAGCTGCCGAAGATCACCAAACAAAAAACGCCAAAGTTTTGACTAACGATAATGCCGGAATATTGGTGAACGATTTTCAAGCTCGCGAAATGTTAGCTGATAAAGTGGTCGAATTATTCAATAATCCTGAATTGATGAAGACGATGGCTAACAACATCAAGCATTTTGCCATTCAAGATGCTGATGAAAAAATTGCCGATGAAATTTTAAAATTAATCCAAAAATAATCAAATTATAAGAATGTCTATCAAAGATTTACATAGCGTAGTTTTTCTCGGTATCGGCGGAATAGGTATGAGTGCTTTGGCGCGTTATCTGAACCAACAAAAGGTGTCGGTTTCGGGTTACGACCGTACACCTTCGCCTTTGACTGCAGAAATGGAAAACGAAGGCATTCGCATTTGGTATGATGACGACCTCGAACAACTACCGAAATCTATTGATTTAGTGATTTATACACCGGCTATCCCTCATCAGCTAAACACACTTGTAACGTTACAATCGCGTAACATTCCGTTGATGAAACGAGCTGAGTTTTTAGGAAAATTAGTTTCCGAAAACGATTGTCTTGCCGTTGCCGGAACGCATGGAAAAACCACAACATCTGCCATTTTGGGACACATTTTGTATCAATCATCGGTAGGATGTACTGCTTTTATCGGCGGTATCGTCAATAATTATCATAATAACTATTTTTCAAGCCATAGTGGACCATTTGTTGTTGAAGCCGACGAGTTCGACCATTCGTTGTTGCATCTTTTCCCGAAAATTGCCGCCATCAACTCCATGGATGCCGATCATTTGGATATTTATGAAAATCAAAATGCTTTAATAGAGACATATCAAAACTTTGCCCGCCAAATTGCTGCAGATGGTTGTCTGATCGTTAAAAAAGGCTTGGAAACAAAATTCGACAAATCGATAAAAACATGGACCGTATCGCTTCATCATCCCGATTCTGATTTTCACACAACGAAACTTCGGGTTGAGAACGGCGTTTATCATTTTGATATTCAAACCCCGCAAGGTATCATCAACGATGTTGTTTTTGGAGGTGTAGGAGCCATCAACGTTCATAATGCCGTTACCGCCTCTGCCATGGCTTTGTGTTACGGAATTTCCCCTTCCGACATCAAAACGCAATTAGCTACATTTGCCGGCGTACATCGAAGATTAGAATTTCATATCAAAACGGATAATGGTGCTTATTGACGATTACGCCCATCATCCCGAAGAATTGAAAGCCGCCATCGAATCGGTGCGAATGTTGTATCCGCATCACAAATTGACTGCT
>JAQUSR010000192.1:0-2675 GCA_028710155.1 Bacteroidales bacterium
TATCGTTAATAGAACCATCCTTTCGTACCGTAAACTGGACAGTAACACGACCTTGAATACCATTTTCCTGAGCAATAATTGGATATCTTACTGTCTTATTCAAATATTGCATCAACTCAACTTGACCACCAGGAAATGAAGGCATTTTCTCAACAACTTTAAATATGACATTTTCGTCAGGGTCTTCTTCAACTGGTGCAATAGGAGTTTTGATAATCTTTTGAACTGTTTTTTGGTCATCCTCTGAAACAATATCAACTGATTCGGTTTCCACATTGTCTTCCACAACATTAATCTCTTCAATCACATCAGGAGCTGGAGGAGGTGGTGGCGGTGGAGTTTCTTCTTGAATAGTATTCTCAACCATTTCCTCCTCAAACATGGCATCCATGTTATTTTCCACTTGATACACCTCTACCTCTCGTTTGGTCCATTCGAAAGCTACGTAGAATGCCCCTAAAGCAAGAATTAAGCCCATCAAAACAAAAGTCATTCTCTTGTTTTCTAAGTTGGCTTTTGGTGATTTTTTAACGTCCATCATATCGTTTATTTATTAAAATTTCACACGCACAAATAATATGACAAATGTACAATAAAAATTTTAGATAAAAACGCTCTATCACTCATTTTTTTAATAAAAATATTTTTTTTGTATCTTTTCTCATATCATTACTTTCATTTGAATACATTTTTACCACTTTTTAAAATAAAAAGGCATAGAGCATAATACACCGCTGGCAACAAATTTGTATCTTTGCGATTCTCCAATTTTTTAAAGAAATGAACAAAGAAAAAATAGAACAAGGTTGGGTGGAAATTTATGGAGCTCGAGTTCACAACTTGCGTAACGTTGACGTAAAAATTCCTCGCAATAAACTCACAGTAATTACCGGTTTAAGTGGCAGCGGAAAATCATCATTAGCATTTGACACCATTTACGCTGAAGGTCAACGCCGTTACATTGAAACCTTCTCGGCTTACGCTCGTCACTTCATGGGTAATATGGAACGCCCAGATGTAGATAAAATAACAGGATTAAGTCCCGTTATTGCTATTGAGCAAAAAACCACCAACAAAAATCCTCGCTCGACAGTAGGAACCACTACTGAAATTTACGACTTCTTACGCTTACTATTTGCACGTGCTGGCGATGCCTATTCGTATGTTACTGGCGAAAAAATGGTTAAATATACAGATGAGCAAATTTTGCAATTAATCTTTAATGATTACGAAGGCAAAGCGTGCTATCTTTTATCCCCAATTGTAAAAGGACGAAAAGGACACTACAAAGAACTTTTTGAAAGTATTCGTCGTAAAGGTTATTTGAATGTACGTGTAGATGGGAAAATGCAACAAATCGTCTTTGGCATGAAACTCGACCGATACAAAAATCACGATATTGAAGTGGTGATTGACAAATTGATAATCACACAAAAAGACGAAAAGCGATTAAAAAAAAGTTTGCAAAATGCCATGCAACAAGGCGATGGTGTTATGATGTTACTAGAAAAAGAAACGGAAACTGTTCGTTATTTATCACGACACTTAATGTGTCCCACATCTGGCATTTCATACAACGATCCTGCTCCTCATAATTTTTCATTTAACACACCCAAAGGAGCTTGTCCGCATTGTAAGGGCTTAGGCGTAGTCAATAAAATTGATATTGAAAAAATAATTCCAAACCGCCAATTAAGTATTGCTCAAGGTGGTATTATTCCTCTGGGCAAAGAAACAAATTCGCTTATTTTTTGGCAAATAAAAGCCATTTGCGAAAAATATGACATCACTATAAAAACTCCTATTGCTGATATTCCTGATGATGCTTTAGATGAAATTTTAAATGGTTCAGAAGACCGCATTCAAGTCAAAAATGCATCACTTGGCTCTGCTACAAATTATTACGCCTCCTACGAAGGCATCATTCATTACATTGAATTACAACAAGAGGCCACAGATAATTCAGTCTTAGAACAAAGATGGGCCAATCAATTTGTAACCTCTATTGTTTGTCCAGATTGTCACGGTTCTCGTCTAAATCGTGAAGCCTTACATTTTAGAATTGCAGGCAAAAATATAGCCGAATTATCAGCCTTAGATTTAGAAGATTTATTCATTTGGATTACAAATGTATCCAACGAATTATCAAAAAAACAAACGATTATAGCAATCGAAATTTTAAAAGAAATTAGTACACGCCTCCAGTTTTTGTTAGATGTAGGTTTGGGATATTTATCACTCGACCGCACATCAGCATCGCTCTCGGGAGGCGAAAGCCAACGCATTCGATTAGCTACGCAAATAGGTTCCCAATTAGTAAACGTACTTTACATACTCGACGAACCAAGTATTGGTTTACATCAACGTGATAACCAAAAATTAATTGGCTCATTACATCGCTTACGCGACATGGGAAATTCGGTGATTGTGGTAGAACATGATGAAGAAATGATGCTAGCTGCGGATTATGTAGTAGATTTAGGACCGCGCGCAGGCCGATTGGGAGGCAATATTGTATTCGCTGGCACACCACAAGAGATGCTAAAACAAGAGACATTGACATCTAGTTATCTTACAGGTGCCAAACAGATAGAGATTCCCACTTTGCGTCGTCCAGGCAATGGGAAATTATTAACACTCAAAGGTGCGACCGGAAACAATCTTAAAAATGTGAA
>JAQUSR010000192.1:2685-3230 GCA_028710155.1 Bacteroidales bacterium
TGGCCAATTTGTTTGTGTTACTGGCGTTTCGGGGTCGGGGAAATCAACACTCATCAACAAGTCATTACAACCAATCCTAAGCAAAACATTTTATCGGTCGCTCCAAGAGCCATTACCATACAAATCTATTGAGGGAATTGAATATATTGATAAAGTGGTAGAAGTAAGTCAATCGCCCATTGGACGAACACCACGTTCAAATCCGGTTACATATACCACTATTTTTGCCGATATCCGGAATCTATTTGCAGGGCTCACGGAATCAAAAATACGCGGTTATAAGCCTGGTCGTTTTTCGTTCAATACCGCAGACGGACGATGTGCAACCTGCAAGGGGAATGGTTACAAGACTTTGGAAATGAATTTTTTGCCAGATGTACTTGTTCCTTGTGAAACTTGTGGCGGAAAACGCTACAACCGAGAAACGCTCGAAGTACGTTTCAAAGGTAAATCTATTGCCGACATTTTAGATATGACAATCAATCAGGCCGTTGACTTTTTTGAAAATATGCCGACGTTTGTCTATAAACTCAAAGTAATACAAG
>JAQUSR010000193.1 GCA_028710155.1 Bacteroidales bacterium
TAATAATTTCGGACAGTTAATGCAAAAAATAAAAAACCAATCTGTTATCGATGTATCTAACTATCCTTCCGGCATTTATCTGTTAAAAATCACGGATCCGGAAAATAGAAACTATTCCATAAAGATTGTTGTACAATAAACAACAAAGCCTATAAAAGAGTCGAATGTTTGTGAAAAAAAATAACACGATCATCAGCATTCAACTCTAAAAAGAAAAACCTTTCTTCGTTTTAACATGATAGAAGACGCAAGTAGTTGTGTCTTCTATTTTTTATACAATATTGTTTATGAATCTGTTGAATCATGTCTCAAAAAAAGAAGAGTACTTTTATTTTGTTGATTTTCACCATAATAAATATTATTAATATCATCAAAAAATGCATTCCGTTTTTAACGGAAAAATACTAATTTTGCACCGTTTTAAAAAAAACAAAAATCGTTGTATTAAATATTAATAATCAAAATATTACATTTTATGGCACAGTTAGAAATAGACGGAAAAACTTTTGAAGTTGACGGTGACGGTTTCTTAGTAAACCCTAAAGAATGGAACGAAGAGGTGGCACGCCTTTTTGCCAAAACCGACGGCACCGGAGAAATGACCGAAAAACATTGGGCAGTAGTGAATTTCATCCGCAAACATTGGGAAGAAACCGATATGGCACCGATGGTACGCAGCATCTGTCAAGATACCGGACTTCGTTTACGCGAAATTTATGAACTTTTTCCGTTAGGACCGGCACGTGGTGCTTGCAAAATTGCAGGATTGCCTAAACCGGACGGTTGTGTATAAATCAATCATTTCAAAATTAATGGTTGGAAAATTATAAAATTTCCGACCATTATTTTTTAATAAAAAATCATAATTCAATATGTCAATATATCATTGGATGGTTGTAGTCGCATTCGTGTTTTGCGTGTGCGCCTTTATGAATTATTTCATCAAACTTTTAACCCACAGAACGCCACAAGATTTGGCAAATCCCAAAGGAACAGCTTCGGAAGGTATCGCCTATTCTTGCACGGTGGCTATGAGTCCGACACACAAAGAATCGGCTTTTAAACATTTACCGACTTATACTGCCGGAATTTTGTTTCACATCGGAACTTTTACTTCGCTGTTGCTGATGATTGTGTTGTTCATCTTCTCCTTCTTCCCTACCCTTTTTCCTATTCCTATCAACTGGATCAATTGGGTGTTGGAAGCGATTTTAGCCATTGGAAGCATCTGCGGCATCAGCATTTTAATAAAACGTATGCTAAAACCCGCTTTGCGTTCGATTTCCAACATTGACGATTACCTCGCTAACATTTTAACGATCACTTTTCAAATCACAACTTTACTCGCTTTACATACAGGAATTTACGCAATAGCTGCCATCGGTGCTATCCTCGTTTTGTTGTATATGCCTTTCAGCAAATTAAAACATGTATTTTTCTTTTTTGCTGCCCGCATCGAATTAGGCATTTTTTACGGTAAACGGGGCGTTTGGAAATTTCAAAATAAATAATTTTTTCAATTTAAAATATTGATTGTCTAATTTTTATGTAAAATGAAAAAGTTTTCTTGGTTATTTATCGTTATAGTTTTTGTAGCAGCTTGTTCTACTGTAGCTGTTTCGGGAAGACGACAATTGTTATTAGTTCCCGAATCGCAAGTAGTGGCACTCAGTGCTGAAAGTTATAACGATTTCATGAAAACCGCCCAACTTTCTACCGACAAAGCCAACACAGCCTTAGTCAAAAAAGTGGGTTCCAAACTTTCGGCTGTCGTAGAACAATATTTACGCGAAAACGGTAAAGAGAGCGACATCGCCAACTTTTCGTGGGAGTTTTCGTTGGTAAAAGACCAACAAGTCAATGCCTTTTGTATGCCCGGGGGCAAAATCGTTTTTTATGACGGAATTTTACCCTACACACAAAATGAAGCCGGTATTGCCGTTGTTATGGGACACGAAATTGCCCACGCCGTTGCTAAACATAGCAGCGAGCGATTGTCGCAACAACTGTTAGCCAACTACGGTGCCTCCATTGCCACTGCTGCCACTGCCGACAAATCGGCTGCCACACAAAACACCATCAACACATTATACGGTTTAGGTGCACAATATGGCGTGCTGCTTCCCTACTCGCGTAAACACGAATACGAAGCCGACCATATCGGATTGATATTTATGAAAATGGCAGGCTACGACCCTAACGAAGCCATCCGCTTTTGGGAACGTATGTCAGCCGGCGGAAGTGCAACCGTTCCGGAATTTTTAAGCACTCACCCCTCCGATGCCAACCGTATTGCCAAAATGAAAGAAGAAATTTCAAAATTATAACTTCATTTTGAATTAATATTTTTTTTTGAATGCTCCATAGAACGTTTATATAATGAAAAAACTCAACGAACAACAACAAATTGCGATTGATTTTTTAAACAGTCGCCTGAACGCCAAATTGATAACCAACTTGAACAGCTGTGTTCACTGCGGTTTATGCGGAACCAGTTGTCAGTATTATATTGCTTTAAAAGATCCCAAATATCTTCCGGTACACAAATCGGACATTGTAGCTGCTATTTATAAAAGGTATTGTACCTTCACAGGAAAACATTTTCCTAAATTAGTAGGTGCCAGAGATTTAGACGCTATTACCATGGAAGAGATGGTCGATGTTTTATTCGGCGGATGCACCATGTGCGGACGTTGTGTATCGCATTGCTCCATCGGTGTTGATACGCCGTTTGTGGTACGCACCGGACGTATGATGCTGAATTTAATGGGATTAGTTCCAAAAAGTATTCAATCGACTGTAGATGCAGCTTTAACCACCGGCAACAATATGGCAATCCCCGAACAAGATTTCATCGACACCATCAAATGGTTGGAAGAAGATTTTAAGTTCGATGTCAACGACGACGATGCAGAGATGCCGTTGAATAAATCGGGTGTCAAAATTTTATATACTTTGAATCCACGCGAACCGAAATTTTTCCCGCTTTCGATCAGTGCAGCCGCCAAAATTTTCTATTTAGCAGGCGATACATGGACACTTTCGACTAAATATTACGATGTTACCAACTACGCCTATTTTACCGGAGACGAAAAAGGTGCCGCTGTCATCACCGAAAATCTGCTGAAAGAGGCTCAAAAGTTGGGCGTTGAAATGATTGTTTTGGGTGAATGCGGACACGGTAGTCGTGCTTTTCGTTGGGAAGGTCCCAATTGG
>JAQUSR010000049.1 GCA_028710155.1 Bacteroidales bacterium
TATCAATCTCTGTAAAACGAGATTCAGGATAAGAATAAAGTATTTCGCTTTGACATGCTGTATCAAAAACTTCAATGTAATTATTTAACAAAACACTATATTCCGGTAAAACTGATAAATGCAAAACCACATTACTATCACAACTATTTGTGGTTGTAAATAATGAGTCATAGATAAAATCTCCGACATTTTCAATACTTATTCCATTAAACATTGGATTTTTATCCGATACATATACACTCAAATTTTGACAAACCGTATCATATACATTAATAACATTATTCAATTCGGTATTATAAGAAGGATGAACACATAAATTTAAAATCACGTTACTATCGCAATCATGAATTGTTTTAAATAAAGAATCGATAATGATTATTGTGTCTTTGCTTAAATAATCGCCATTGAAAGAAATATCAATGGATTGAAAACGCGGATAAACTGATGTATATAATGCTATATCTTGACAAATAGTATCATACAATTGAATTTCATTATTCAAATTTTGCTTATAAGACGGATAAACCAATAAAGACAATCTAACCATACTATCACACCCTTTTGCGGTTTGAAAAACAGAATCTATGATAATAAGGGTATCACTCCCAAATGAAGAAACTTGAGAAATATCAATCTCTGTAAAACGAGATTCAGGATAAGAATAAAGTATTTCGCTTTGACATGCTGTATCAAAAACTTCAATGTAATTATTTAACAAAACACTATATTCCGGTAAAACTGATAAATGCAAAACTACATTACTATCACAACTATTTGTGGTTGTAAACGTTGAGTCATATATAAAATCTCCGACAATTTCAATACTTATTCCATTAAACATTGGATTTTTTTCAGATAAATATGCACTCATATTTTGACAAACCGTATCATATACATTAACAACATTATCCAATTCGGTATTATAAGAAGGAACTACTTCTAACCAATAATTTATCATACTATCGGTTCCAATTACAGATTGATATGTCGTATCTATAAAGATGCTACCTATTCCAGAAACATCGATTTGAGAAAAATCAGAATAAATGGAATTATATAAATGGATACTTTGGCATGTTGTATCATAAATTATCATTCCATAAACTTCTTTTACAAATAAGTATATTAAGACAAGGCTATCGCATCCATTAATCGTTTGAAAAACTGAATCCATAAAAATATTTCCATTTTCGCTCACATCAATATTTTCAAAATCTCCAATGGTATAAGGAATGTCATTTTGAAAAGTTGTATCATAAATAATTGTATGATTATTAAACAATGAATCATAGGTTTGAACTACATTCAATGTCAATATAACCATACTATCACAACCATTAGAAGTTTGAAAAAGTGAATCGTAAATAAATGAACCCACAGAATCAATAATAATTTCGTTAAAGTCAAAATCGGAAACATATAAATTCACACTTCTACATACTGTATCATAAATGTGAATCACATTGTTATTACTACTATTATAAGATGGAAGTACTAAAAGAGAATAGAAAATTGTACTATCCGTTCCAATAGAAGATACAAATGTTGTATCAAAATTAATAACTCCTATTTCACTTACATCAATTCCTAAAAAAATCGAATCCGGAGAATTATACAAGTCAACACTTTGACAAGTAGAATCGTACAAATAAATACCATAAACCTGCATTACATGCAAAAACAATTGTACAACACTATCGCATCCTGATGCTGTAGTAAAAACAGAATTATATATAAAATCACCGTGTTCATTTACATTTATGTCATTAAAACAATCAAAAGTATATGGAAAATTACTTTGAAAAGTGGTGTCAAACAAAACAGTCTGATGATTTAAGGAGGTATCATAAGAAGGATGAACAACTAAAATTAAAGTTACAGCACTGTCACATCCATCAACAGTTTGAAAAATAGAGTCAATTATTAATGTTGTATCAGCTGTAATAAACAGACTATCAACGCTGACATCTATTCCCCAAAAAGAAGGAAATGTTGTTGATGAAAATAAATCTACACTTTGACAAGTTTCATCATTAACAAAAAATCGATTATTTAAACCATCATTATAGGAGGGTAAAACCGATAAATGAAGTGTAACTGCACTATCGCATCCAAAAGAAGATGTAAACAAAGAATCAATAATTAAAATTGTATCGGCTTGACTAACATCAATATTATAAAAACGTGGATATTTTGGTGATGCCGATAATTCAGAATTTTGACAAATGCTATCGGTTACATGAATTACATTATCTAATGTATCATTAAATGTCGGTAAAACCGTAAGAAATAATTTTACAGTACTATCACAGTGATGAATCGTTTTTGCAAATAAAGTTCTAGTTAAAGTTGTATCATGCGTTAACGATAAACTATCAATACTTACATCAATAATTCCAAATTCAGGATAATTTGAAGAGCGAAAAAGAGTGTCATTGTTTTGACAAGTAGTATCATAAACAGAGATCCAATTTCCATAATAATCATTATAAGAAGGATATACTGTTAAAAAAAGTCCAACTGTACTATCACATCCTTTTTTACTCGAAAAAGTTTCATACAAATATAATGTTGTATCTTCTGTGATCGGTATTCCATAAAAATCAACATCAATATTATGAAAAAGACCTGAACTAAACGGATCATTATCTTGACAAGTTGATTCATAATAGACTGTATCATAAATTGGATTTACATCTAAAAATAACGTTTTTCGTTCACGACATTCTCCAATTGCAAATATTTTTGTAATAATGATAGGACTATTTCCGGTAATATGTGTAGGGGTAAAAGTTGTATCAAGAAATTCAGAATAGTATTCATCGCCAATACATATCGAATCATGTTTTGTGGTTTTAATAATTGGATTAATTGTTAATTCTAATTCATACTGAATTATCGGACATCCGCCTAATGGATTTGTATTTGGCTCTTCTCTATTGTACGTAAAAACCACCGGATCATTTGTAGTAGAGCGAGGATACGTATATGGTGGAACAAAAGATGGCACAGTAGACATAGTATCATATCGAACATAAAAACCAGTAGCTATTGAATCAGTAAAATCGAACCCCTCACACATTGAATAAATATAGGTCGTTTTTTCTTGTTTAGCGATAGATGCATGTAAATACACAAAAGCAGAACATCCATTTGCATTGATTTCTGTAGTGGTTAACAATGTATCTTCTCGCGTTTCAAATACAACGCCATGCCAAGAAAAAGGCCATGTGCTATTTGTACAAATCAACGTATCGTATCTTAATGTATCATTCGGGAATTGAATAACATCAATACTTTTCGTGCTATTACATCCATTATCAGACCTATTTACTTCCACACTATAATTGCCAACAATATCAACAGTAATACTAGTATTTGTTTCTCCTGTAAGAATTTCGCCATTACGATACCATTGATAAGAATCATAACCTTCTGTTACTGATAATGTTGTAGTACTGTTTTCACAAAAACCTGCTGTTCCACTAATTTCTATTTCGGGACTTGGTATGACATTAATTGTAGTGAATAAAGTATCATAACATTTTGAAAATGTTGCTTTTTTAAGATTCGAAATATTAATTTGCGAAATCGGTATTACTGATTTATTTTGTCGTAAAAGTTCTTCGGTATTAATTTGTATTACTTCTGATAAGCAAGTGTTATTTTCTATTGACATATAATAACCAATTTTCATAATAGGCGAATAAACAAAATTGCTACTCCAAAGTGAAATATTATCAAAAAACACTTCATTTAGTCGGTAATATTGTATTAATAGGTTTAAATTTTGGCAAATATCATTCAAATCATTATTAGAAGGCAAACACCAATTTAAACCCGCTATATCATAATTTTTACAATAGAAAAATGCAGGAAAATTATCTTCGTTTGTAATTTGATCGGTATTGTCACATCCATTTTCTTCCATACATGACACATTGCCTGATATTAGTCCACTTATCATAGGCTCGTTTCCAATTGTAGTTGCCGCAATCCAAATGTTGTTTTCATCAATTTTATACACTATACCTGCAGGTGTTTTTGAAACATATTCAGCACAAGCCCAATCAGCGAATTTCACAATAACGCTATCTGTTGTGATAATATCTCCAATTGAAATATCATCAATAGAAGCATTAGATGTTTCGATAATGCATTGCGAAACAATGAACATATAATTTGTTGTGTCTTCCGGAGTTACTGAAACAGATGAACCTATTCCAATGGTATCATTTCCAACACGCCAAACGCACTCAGCTGCTCCTGAAACAGAAAGTATTCGTGTTTCTCCTTTACATAATACCGTATCCGGTGAATATGATATTCCGGAAACTATACATGGTTGATCTCTCAAAAATAGTATTGAAGAATCTGAATCTTTTAATATACTATTTTTGCCAATTACATTAATAGAGATATTGACAAGAATTAATAAGATAATAAAAATCTTTTTATTAATTAGGAAAGAAATCCTCAAGACGGTATTCGTAAATTTATTTTTCATTGATTGATTAAATTACGGTATTAACAACTACAAATTATTTGTTTTTAGTTTTTTTGGAGTACAAAAGTAATCATATTTCAACAATATAGCAATCATTTTTCAATAAATTTATTAAAATACAAAATAAGGAATATCAATATTTTAAAAAATATGAAATGTTCCTATTCCAATGATTATGATTCAATAGTGTTTGAATTGTTGTGTTGGTTATTCGTTTTTTTCAATATTCTATCTTATTCATTTACAATAAAAATTAAATTTCAGTGATTTCATTCACCGAATTATATAATTTTCGGTGATTTAATTCACCGATTTTTATATCTTTGCACTCAAAAATTTTAATGATAATGATAACGCGAAAATTAGAGTGGATACTCCAAGAAAAATTATTTCAAGGAAAAGCCATTATATTGATTGGTGCCCGTCAAGTTGGAAAAACAACATTATTGAAACAACTGTTAGAAAATCAGCAAAATGTATTATGGCTCAATGCAGATGATCTTTTAGTTAGAACGTTTTTAGATGATGTTTCTGTTGAGAAATATCGTACACTATTCGGCAATAACAAAATGGTGGTCGTAGATGAAGCACAACGCATTGAAAATATCGGTTTAAAATCCAAGTTAATCATCGATAATTTTCCCGACATTCAACTGCTATTGACAGGGAGTTCGTCATTCGATTTGGCTAACAAAATCAATGAACCTTTAACCGGACGTAAATGGGAATACACCATGTTTCCTCTTTCGTTTGCCGAAATGGTAACCTCTACCAACCTTTTGGAAGAGATGAAAAATCTTGAAAACAGAATGATTTTTGGTTATTATCCCGATGTTGTTACACATCCCGAAAATAGCAATGAAATATTGAAAATGCTGTCGGAGAGTTATTTGTATAAAGATATTTTGGAATGGGAACGCATTAAAAAACCCGACAAATTGGTGAAATTATTACAAGCCTTATCATTTCAAATCGGCAGTGAGGTTTCTTATTCCGAATTGGGCAGAACACTTTCTATTGATAAAGTTACAATTGAAAAGTATATTCAGCTTTTAGAACAAATGCAGGTCATATTTCGTCTATCATCATTTAGCAGAAATCTTCGTAATGAATTAAAAAACAGTAAAAAAATTTATTTTTACGACAACGGAATCCGAAACATTTTGATTAACAATTTATCGCCGTTAGCATTGCGAAATGATGTCGGTGCTTTGTGGGAAAATTTTTTGGTGAGTGAACGAATCAAATACAACCACTACACCAAACAATATTCCAACTTTTATTTTTGGAGAACAACTTTACAACAAGAGATTGATTTGATTGAAGAAAAAGACGGAAAAATAACGGCTTATGAATTTATATGGAATCAACATCGAAATGTGAAGTTTAGCAAAAGTTTTTTGCAGGCTTATCCCGAAAGCGACTTTAAAGTGATTCAAAAAGAAAATTTTTTTGAAATCCTGATTTAAGTTCAATATTTATAATGCTTTGTTTCTTAAAAGTCAGCAAGTAGTAAATTTTTCATAATCATTTATCTAATTAAAAAAACATGATTTCGGTGATTTCATTCACCGAATTATATATTTTTCGGTGATTTGATTCGCCGATTATCTATGATGTCAAAGATTTTTATACAAAACCTCCCTAACAACTGCGCCTCTTCATCGGCATCATCGATATTGATGCGACATGTTGCTACAACTTCCTTTTCTTCCAAATGAAGTTATTTATATAACGAAGTGAAACAAAAAAATCGGACATCCAATCATCTTTATTTTCCGTTTTAATAACATACGATTCTTCGACTGCTCACAAAGTCAAGAACACTTCACCACCCGCATAAAAGCCGGTAAAAATTTTTAAATATTTTTAACAATATAAATATTCACACATAACACAATAATAATACCTTTGTGCCCTTTTTACATGGAAACGTTTTGTGTTTAAATCGTTTCCGTGTACAACACAAAATAGTATTGATATGGAATGTTTTACAGAAGTAAACAAAGTTGAATTGTTGGAAAAAATATCCGAACTATTTAAAAAATTCGGCTTAAGAAGCACTTCGATGGACGAAATTGCGATGCATTTGAAGATGTCGAAAAAGACATTGTATCAAATGTTCGACAATAAAACCGACATTGTTGAGCAAATTTCTATCCTTCGGCAAAAGAAATTATTCGACATCGAAGAGTCAAAAAACAGAATTCTCAAACAAGAAAATCTGTTGGAACAGTTTTATATCGGTATGCAACACATGGCTCATAGTTTAGATAGCTTCAAAACCAACAACCACTACGATAAAAAAAATATTATCCGGAACTTTACGAAAAATATGTTCGCCATTTTGATGAACAAAGCGTAGTTTTTTTTGAAGAATTCATCAAAATTTGTATTCAAAAAGGAATTTTTAAAGATTTGCCGCAATATCAGTTACGCACCTATTTATTAATGCGTACCTTATCAACCTTAACCGATCCTGAATATCAAACCGATGAAACTTTTACCAACGGCGAAATGGCCATCGGTTTGTTCGACACCTATATTCGCTCCGTGGCTACCGTTAAAGGATTGCAACAATGGGAGCATATTTTGCAAAACCCACCTAAAATAGACTTTTCTGATAGCCTATAATATTAAAAAGAATCTATATGAAAAAAATGAAATTTTTATCGGTAGTCGTTTTACTGATGTTGACGACTGCCTCTTTACAGTCGCAAGACAGTATCCGAATGGATTTAAACAAAGCGTTGGAAGTTGCATTGAGCGAAAGTCCGACCATGCGTATTGCCGACCGCGACATTACCATTAAACAGTATGCCAAACAAGAGCAGATTGTAGGACTCTTTCCCGATGCTTCTCTTTCAGGCAGTTTTAGCCGCACCATCCAAAAACAGACGATGGCCATGGATTTTCAAGGCAATTCGATGGAAATTGAAGTCGGAAAATTCAACAACTACAGCGGAGCGTTGAATATTTCGCTTCCCATTGTTGCACCGGCGTTGTGGAACAGCATCAAACTTTCGCAATTGGATGTCGAATTGGCATTAGAATCTGCCCGTTCGTCCAAAATTTCGTTGATTGCGGAGGTCAAAAAAGCCTATTACGGCATGATGTTGGCTCAAGATTCGTATGATGTACTCTTACTGAATTACAAAAACACCGAAATGAACTACCAATTGGTAAAAGACCAATACGAACAACAAATGGCATCTGAATTCGATCTGTTGCGTGCCGATGTACAGTTGAAAAACCAACGCCCGAACATCGTATCTGCCAAAAGCGGTTTGGACTTGGCAACGATGATGCTGAAAGTGCTCATCGGTGTTGATGTCAACGAACCGATCATTTTTGAAGGCACTCTGGCTGATTTTGAATCGGAAATGCTTTCCAATAATCAAGTGCCGGTTTCCGACAGCCTCTCGTTGGAAGAAAATACGACTTTGATGCAGTTGAATATTGCCTCGCAACAACTCGAAAGAGCCAGAAAGATTCTCGTCTCCTCCTCCTGCCCTACTTTGGCATTAGGCGGTGCTTATCAATATTTTACGATGAGTGATGATTTCAAATTCAAAGAATATCAATGGTATCCCTATTCATACGTCGGTTTATCGTTGAATATTCCGTTGGTATCATGGGCTTCGACCAACTATCAATTGAAATCGAACAAATTATCGCAAGAAAATTTGAACGACCAAAAGTTGGATTTAGAACGGAACCTACGCGTCAGTGTCAACAACTCGATTAACAACATTAACAATGCTTTAGAACAATTGCTTTCCAACAAAGAATCGGTAATGCAAGCAGAACGCGCCTATTCGATAAGTCAAAAGCAATACGAAGTGGGACTTTGCACTTGGTTAGATTTGAGTAACACCGAGTTAGCCCTCACTCGCGCCCGTTTGGCATACACTCAATCCATCTACGACTACCTATCGGGTTATGCCGATTTGGAAGCTGTTTTGGGTAACAATAATTAAACGATGATCCGTTCAGTATCAAATTTTTGAAAAAAAATAAAATATAATAAATTCCATGAAAAAAGTAAAAATCTTAACGGCATTTTTAGCCGCTTCAATGTTGGTGATGATGGGATGCTCCAATTCCGCTACCAAAGATGAAACTACAGAACAAAAAACTGTAGATGAAAAAGTTAAAGTAAAAATTGCACAAGTTCACTCGCGTTCTATCGATCAGCTGTACGAATATACGGCAACGGTAGAAGCCAACGCCGTGAACAACATTGCACCGACCATTCCGGGTCGTATCGACAAAATTTTGGTTGAAGTAGGCGACAACGTCAAAGCCGGACAGCTTTTGGCTCAAATGGACGATGCCTCTCTCGACCAAGCTAAAGCACAATTGGATAATTTGGAGCTAACCTTTAATCGTATCGATGAATTGTACAAAGTGGGCGGCGTTGCCAAATCGGATTGGGATGCTCAAAAAACGGCATTGGATGTAGCTCGCAGATCGTATAATAATTTGGCTGAAAACACCCAACTGCTCAGCCCGATCTCGGGAATCGTTACTGCACGACATTACGATGCAGGCGACCTTTATGCCGGCAACCCGATTTTGCAAATTCAACAAATTGTTCCTGTAAAATTGATCATCAATGTTTCGGAAGCGCAATACACCATCGTGAAAAAAGGGATGAAAGCCAGCATCAAATTGGCGGATGTGTATGGCGATGAAGAATTTATCGGAACTGTCAACTTAATCTATCCGACCATCGATTCACGCACGCACACCTTCCCTGTCGAAATCATCATTCCGAATAACAACGGACGCGTTCGCCCGGGTATGTATGCTCGCGTAGTAATGACTTTCGGTGTTCAAGATCACGTGGTAGTTCCCGACCAAGCCATCATCAAACAAACCGGTTCCGGCGACCGCTACGTTTATGTTTACAAAGACGGAAAAGTTTCGTACAATAAAGTGGAATTGGGAAGACGTATCGACAATTCTTACGAACTGATTTCCGGTATCAACGACGGCGACTACGTAGTTATAACCGGACAAAGCCGACTGAATAACGGAAAAGAGGTTGAAGTAATCGAATAAACCATTGTATGAAAGACGATTTCGGAAAATTTCAAAAATCGTTCATCATCCATTAAAATTGTAAATCAACATGAGTATTTATCAATCATCAGTAAAAAAGCCGATTACAACTGCTTTAATCTATGTGGCAATTGCCATTATCGGTATTTTTTCGTTAACGAAACTATCGGTCGATTTGTTTCCCGATATGGGAGAAAATACCATTATGGTGTTTACCACCTATCCGGGAGCCAGCGCTGCCGATATTGAAAACAACATTTCGAAGCCGTTGGAAAACATCTTAAACAGTGTCAGCGACTTAAAACATATTACTTCGAACTCGAAAGAAAATTATTCTATCATATTTTTGGAATTTGAATATGGTATCGACATTGACGAAGCCACCAACGATGTTCGCGATAAACTTGACATGGTTTCCTCCGCATTGCCGGACGATGCCAACGCTCCTTTCTTGTTCAAATTCAGTGCCGAAGATATTCCTATCATTATGCTTTCGGTGCAATCGAAAGAGAGTACCAATGCGTTGTACAAAATTTTGGACGACAAAGTAGCTTCTCCTTTGAGCCGTATCGGAGGCGTAGGAACCGTTTCTATCAGCGGTGCGCCCCAACGCGAGGTACAGGTTTATTGCGATCCTTATAAATTGGAAGCCTACGGATTAACCATCGAAGGTATCGCCTCGGTTATCGGCTTTGAAAATCGCAACCTGCCGTTAGGTACTATGGATGTCGGGTCAGAAACCTATTCCATGCGTGTTGAAGGCGAATTTAAAGATGCCTATCAGATGAACAACATCGTGGTAGGAAGTTTCAACGGCAAAAATATCTATCTACGCGATGTAGCACAAGTGAAAGACACCGTGCAAGAACGTATTCAGGAAGTGTATAACAACGGCGTTCGCGGTGCCATGATCATCATTCAAAAACAGACCGGTGCCAACACTGTCGATATTGCCAATAAAGTGTTTGAAAAACTCCCCGACATCAAAAAATCGCTTCCTTCGGATGTCAAAATCGACATCATCGCCGATAACTCCGAAAGCATCAACAACACCATCGATAGTTTAATCGAAACCATCTTAATTGTATTGATTTTAGTGGTGGTGGTCGTGTTGATTTTCTTGGGACGATGGCGAGCTACATTCATTGTGGCTATTGTTATTCCCGTTTCGTTGGTGGCATCTTTTATCTATTTGTTAGTAACAGGAAACTCACTGAATATCATCTCATTATCATCGTTAAGTATTGCCATCGGAATGGTGGTTGACGATGCCATCGTGGTTTTGGAAAACATCACAACACACATTGAACGAGGCAGCAAACCCAAATCGGCAGCCATTTTTGCCACCAGCGAAGTATCGCTTTCGGTTATTGCCACAACTTTGGTTTTATTGTGCGTTTATGTTCCTTTGACCATGATTACCGGCGTTGCAGGCATCATGTTCCAACAGTTGGGATGGATTGTCAGTATTGTATGTACCGTTTCCACCATCGCAGCGCTTTCGTTAACGCCAATGCTCTCTTCGGTCATGTTGAAAAACAACCCGAGCAGAGGTATGATTTTCGGTGCCATTTATCGTCCTATCGAAAAAACATTGAATGCTTTAGATCGCGGTTATTCTCATATTTTGAGATGGTGCGTTCGTCATAAAACGGTTGTCATCACGGTTTTGTTAGCTGTCTTTTTTGCCAGCTTGAGCCTTATGAAAGTCATTCCCACAGAATTTTTCCCGACGATGGACCAAGCTCGCCTTTCGATGAAGGTGAAACTGCCTATCGGAACCCGTGTAGAATACAGCCGTGCTTTTGCCATGGATTTAACCAACCGTTTTAAAGCAGAATATCCGGAAATTACCATGTGCAACTTCTCGGTCGGACAACCCGATGAGGACAACACCTTTGGCATGCTTTCTGAAAACGGTTCGCACATCATCTCTTTCAATCTTCGTTTGTTGAAAAAAACTGAGCGTGAACGTTCTATCTCCGAGATTTCGGATGCTTTGCGTAAAGATTTGTCGGAATATTCCGAAATTCGCACCTACACCGTTTCAACCGGTATGGGCGGCATGGGCGGACAAAGTAGCGTTGATGTTGAAATTTACGGTTACGATTTCGACCTCACCGATAAGTTTTCCAACGATTTGAGACTAAGGATGGAACAAGTGAAAGGCTGCTCCGAAGTAACCATCAGCCGTGAAGAATATACCCCTGAAATTCAAATTGACTTTGACCGCGAGAAGTTAGCGGAAAACGGATTGAATCTGACCACTGCCGGAACGTATGTCCGCAATCGTTTCAACGGAAGCCTTGCCTCCTACTATCGCGAAGACGGCGAAGAATACAACATCCGCGTGCGTTACGCACCCGAATTTCGCGAAAGTATCGAAACCATCGAAAATATTTTGGTCTATAACTCACAAGGTATCGGCATTCGTATCAAAGATTTAGGAAATGTTGTTGAACGTTTGACACCGCCTACCATCGTGCGTAAAGACCGTGAACGTATGGTTAAAGTTTCGTGTATCGTTGCCAAAGATGCCGTTTTAAGTGAATTAGTTGCCGCTACACAAGAGCAATTAGACCAAATGGATATTCCGTCCGAGATTTCGTACGACATCGGTGGAACATGGGAAGAGCAACAAGAATCGTTTGGCGACATCATCACTTTGATGTTCCTGATTGTCATCTTGGTATATATCGTAATGGCATCACAATTCGAATCCTTTACCTATCCGTTTGTGATCATGTTTTCCATCCCGTTTGCCTTCACCGGCGTATTTGTCGGTTTAGCTATTACCAAAACCGCCTTGGGAATTATGGCGTTGATTGGAGCCATGATGTTGATTGGAATTGTCGTTAAGAACGGTATCGTGTTGATCGACTACACCATTCTATGTCGCGAGCGCGGCATGAATGTTCGCGATGCCGTTGTTGCAGCCGGTCGTTCGCGTCTGCGTCCTATCTTAATGACCACCTTAACCACCGTTCTCGGTATGGTGCCCATGGCAATGGATAAAGGCGAAGGTGCCGAAATGTGGAACTCGCTCGGTATGACGGTTGCATGGGGACTCACCTTCTCCACTTTGGTAACTTTGGTATTAATTCCTATCCTTTACGGAGCTTTTGCCGAATTTGGCGAAAGACGTAAAAAACGAATTGCCGCCAAAGCAGCAAAATTAGAAATCGTTGAAAAATAAACATTAATCATCTAATTATATAAAAATGGAACGCGATATTTTGTCGCAAAAATATCGTGTTTCATTAATTTAAATTGAAACACCAATGAAAGCAGTATTTATATCGTTCTATCAAGCCTTTTATGAAGAGGTGATAGAAATTTTAGACCAACAAGAAATTCGTGGATTTACTTTTTGGGAAACCGTTCAAGGACGCGGCAGCAATACCGGAGAGCCGCATTACGGCACTCACGCGTGGCCTACACTCAACTCTGCCATGATGACTTTCGTTGCCGACGAGAAGGTTCAACCTTTGCTGAAAGCGTTGCACAAACTCGATGTATCGGCTGAACAACAAGGTTTGAGAGCATTTGTGATGAATGTAGAAGAAACTATGTGACACTCTGTTTTAAATTAAATAATTTGAATGCTGTCATCCGACAATAGTCAGGTGGCAGCATTTTTTTGTAAAAAAGAAAAATCCCCAAATATACTTTTGTAAAATCATTCAATAACAACAACTTAATTATTTGATTTCTCATCAAAAAGCGACTTTCGAAAGAACAACAAAAAAGACAAAAATGACGCTATAATTAAGAAAAAACATTGTTATTCCAAGAGGTCTATCCTTTGCTGTTTCAGCAAAAACATTACCTTTGCAGTCCTTAAAAATGGCATCTTTATTGACGAACAATATCATTCTATTTTTGGGAAAGAATCTATTAGAGCACTATCCGTCATATTTTTTCAACCTTATCCATTATGAAATTAATTTTTTTCAATAATCCAAAACCCAAGCAATTTCAATATAAACCACGATTCTATAATGCACAAAAAGAGGTATTAGAGCAACGCATTAAAGAACACGAGCTTTCGCAAGAGCAATCGGAAGGAGAACGCATCAGAATGAAGATGCACACCGATTGGGAAAGGCAGCGTGTCAAACGCGAAACCAAACATAAGACATGGAGAAGTTTATTGATTCTTATAGCTTTAGCTGCCATGATTTTTTACATTATGTTTCGATAAAAACCCGATTTTCGATCATTTCTAATTCCTTTAACGCATTCATTTATTGTTATGATGTCTGATATTATTCAACTACTTCCCGATTCTGTTGCCAACCAAATTGCTGCCGGAGAGGTGGTTCAACGACCGGCTTCGGTGGTCAAAGAGTTGCTTGAAAATGCCATCGATGCAGGAGCATCTGAAATACAATTAATCATCAAAGATGCCGGACGCACCTTAGTTCAAACCATCGACAACGGTTGCGGTATGTCGGAAACCGATGCGCGAATGTGTTTTGAGCGACACGCGACCTCAAAAATCAAAAAAGCGGAAGATTTGCTATCCATTCGAACATTAGGTTTTCGCGGAGAAGCCATGGCTTCCATTGCAGCTGTAGCACAAGTAGAATTGCGATCTAAACGATCTACCGAAGAGTTAGGCACCGAAATTTTTATTGAAGGATCAGTGGTCAAAAGTCAGCAACCCTGTTCAGCAGCAACAGGTACTTCTATTTCCGTAAAAAATTTATTTTTCAATGTTCCGGCACGACGAAAATTTTTAAAATCGGAAAATGTGGAGTTGCGGCATATTATCGATGAGTTTACACACGTTGCCATGGTGAACTCAAAAATTAGAATGGAGATGATACACAACGGAAAACAAGTTTTTTCGTTACCGAAATCGACCATCAAAGAACGAATTATCAACTTAATGGGAAACCATTTGTCGTCGCGTTTACTGCCCATAGACACCGAGACGGACTACGTCAGCATCAGCGGCTTCATCGGAAAACCCGAATTTGCCAAAAAAAATCGCGGCGAACAATTTTTCTTTGTCAATCATCGCTACATCCGTTCACCATTTCTGCATCATGCTATCGAAAACGCTTGTCAACAATTATTGCCCGAGAACAGTACGCCCAGCTATTTTATCTTTTTCGAGATGGACCCCGAGAATATCGACATCAATATTCATCCCACTAAAACCGAAGTTAAATTCACTAATGAACAAATGGTGTATCAATTTTTGATGGCAGCGGTCAAACAATCTATCGGACAATATAATATTACGCCCTCTTTGGATTTTGACAACCCGTTAGGAGCAGACTTTATTCCCACACGATCCACTGCTCCTACTTCAATGTTGAC
>JAQUSR010000194.1 GCA_028710155.1 Bacteroidales bacterium
TCTATTAAGTTGGTATTCAATACTAAAGGTAAGATAAAAAAAGAGACGAACCATCGTTTCGGCTTGGGAGACACCATGAAAAATGAGATAGTAAAGTCTTGTTCCATTTCGTAATAACATCGGCTACTTTTTCTTTCATAAAAATTTCTATATTCCGGATAGGCCTCATAAAACTGGTTCAGGATCTGGATTTGAGAGCTTTTATCCCATTTTCGACGATAACGGACATGCCCGGTTAAGGTCTTTCCTGGCTGAGGTCGGAGGGTATGGAAAATCCGTGTCAAAGCGGAAGAATTCACTGAATCGTACGTTTTCCATATACATTGTTTATAAACTTCCCAAGTTATGGCATCTTGTTGGTTCATGAAGGAAACGCCAAAAATTCCCATTAAATCGGACAATTCGAAGAATGTCGTAAGGTTGGGAAGATCTTTTGATTTCAAATCATTGGGTTGGACAAGACTTTGTGAAAGTTGCGCCCAACGGACCCACATCGGTACTGTGAAGATGTCCGATAGAATGTCCGGAAATTTTTTGATATTCTTTTGATTTGTCAAATATGGCAGGATGCTTTTTTCATCAATTGGAATGTAATTTGCGAGTTTAGGATCTTTATATTTAACCAGCTGTCGAAGTGGACAATCTGGATACAGCGTATGGGAGGCCTAGCCGTTGTAGCGAAAACCATGGTTGTGGTAGCAAATGTTAAGATCAATTCGACTTTTGCCATCAATGATTATTTCTTCTCCCCTACGAATGGTAGTGTATGGCATAATCATATCAATGACAATATGAGAAACCAAATAGGGACCATGAAAAAGAAAATCTTCTATTGCCTCGCACATTTGAGAGTTTAATTCATCTGTGGTAGCGTACTGCCAATAAATTTTTCCTTCCCTGCAACGGCATCCAACGATCGCAAAAGCGTCCAACTTTTGGTTGGTACGATGGGTAAAAAGCCAGTTCTCAAGACAATCGGCTCTTAGATACCTTGGGACATGACAGTTGTCATAGTAGCCTTTTGTGCATGCGAATTGAACAACTTCGTCGAGCAACTCCTTCGTTTTTTTTAGATGAGGAGACAATATTTCAAATCCATGAAATCTTGAAAGAATTTCATCCATGATCATTTCCTTGAGCAGTGAATAAATTTTAAGATTTTTGGCATACAATATCTTCGGTATTATTTACTTCCACATCGTGAGCATTCGCAAAACATTTGCCAGGTCGGGTGTCTGACGCGAAATTCTATAGTATTGCCAGAAGAATTGTGTAAAATTTAGGAGAATTCTTTACAAATCAGGCCCACTGTCCTTCTTCGTTCATGATAGTTGAATTCTCAGTGAATTATAACATGAAGATTTTTTTTTGCAAGGACAAATTCAGTGCGGATAAAAAGCGGATAAAAAATTTTAAGGCGGTTTCAAAAACCTCCAATTCGAATTTTGCTCGAAAATCAAGTTGAGACGTCGACTGGAAATTCAGAATTTAGCCTCTTTAAATGAAAGTTTTCCACAATCATCCTTAAAACGTCTCAAAAAGGGCGCTTTTCGATACCTTCGGAGTCAATTCGAAGAAATTTTGCAAAATCGACTCATATTGTAGACGAGATTTTGGAGTATTTTTTGATTTTGCACAGAATAGTTCGCTCGTGTGAATCACTCGAAATCCTCGGCAAACTTTCGTCATGTGACCAAAAAGTGTTCACCGCGAATTCGGATTTTTTGATTTCTGTTTGTTTGGTGTGTTTTGAGCGTCCGTAAAAGCAAGAAATCAATTCTAGAGTTTTTTGAAGTGGAGTGTGAGGGGGTGAACAAATTGGCAAAATGCTTCCTCCACTGCCAGCGTGAACTCTTCGTGGCTAGTGTCTTTTTCTGGCCAGTAAGGGACTGAAAAGCCACATAATGCGTTCCCAAATTGACTTTTGAAACCTCTCTGGGGCGCAGATGTCTCGTTTACATTCAAAAAGAAATTTATTTCAGAATTCAGTCTTTTTCATGTGCTAAAGTGTAGCTTATTCAGAAATCCAGGAGGTGGCCGGGACGAGCGCGACTCCAGGACTCTGAAGCACTTTTGTGCAGCTTTTGAGGTTTCAGAGTAAACACCCCACGCAGTTTTTTGCCTATGAAGAATTCACGGTGGTGAGTGGAAAAAAATTGAAAACCATTTTTATCATTTTCGATTTTCCCTTTAATGACTGCCGAAATACACGATTGGTCTAGGTCGATTCCACCCGACATGAGGAATCTCTGAAAAATAAAATAAAATTATGTCAATTTCATTCGTATCGTATGTATTATTCGTTGTTTTCCATTGTGTCGTGCCAAACCGGAATCGGTGCAAATGTTGCGTCTTCGATTTGGTTCCCCTTCGCAGCCCGCACGAACTTACACAGAAAACGCTCAAACCTCGCAAAAACGAGTCGAAAATCCGTTGTTTTTTGGTTTTTTGAAAAAAATTGTGTTGCTGTGCGAAAAAACAATTAATTGTTCGATTGTTTTGTGTTTTTCAAAAAACGAGACCGTTTCAGCAATCTGAAACGTACTGTTTTCGTCACTCCGATTTTCAATCTTTTCTGGGTTCTAGTAGATTTTGATTTTTGAAAATCCGAGAGGTTTTGAGAAATTCGTTGCGGTTATTCAATATCGTAAACATTTAGAAGTCGAGATCGTCCTCTATTCAAATCCGTTCTGGAATATGTATTCACCTCTATTTTCAATATCGTTTTCCCATCGTTAGGGGGCACGAAACTACTGCACGCTTGCTAATCAAAATGGAATTCTAAAATAAAATGTGTATCGAATAACATTTTTAAATTGAATGGATTGTAAATAAAATATAAATTTTAAGATTTTTTTATCCGCTTTTTATCCGCTTTAAATCTTTGCTTGACATCTCATTTCTACATGATAAAATCATCATGAAATACATAAAGATATTTAACCTAGTGATTTTTCACAGACAGAAAGACTTATGGATGAGTTGTTTTGTCTATAGTTTTCTGTTGTTAAGTTGCTGTATGATTTTGAGGAAATAGAATGACAAAGCCTTTTGATCAAGTCTTTGTGGACCGAAAAGCAATTCGTAATCCAGAGACGTTTATTTACCCTTATTGCGGGCACATTGCGCCACTCCATTCGTTACTTGTGGGAGATATGTCTCCTCATTTGCCAGTAACGTTCAGTGCCAAT
>JAQUSR010000195.1 GCA_028710155.1 Bacteroidales bacterium
TAAAGGCTTAACAACGTCGATATACTTTGAGCCGTTCCAAACGGGTTGTAATACAGGATTGAGATTTGATTTTTCGCGGTTTTTGAAACAGGCTACGATAAACTCATTAGTACGCCGTACTCCGTTTTCTAACGGCTTTTCGACACGGTTTTTATCATAATGTTCATTTGTCTTTTTCCAAGTGAATATTGACACATTTTCAACGCCAAAAATACTGCCGCAAATACCAAGCAGATTGACAAGTTCGTTTTCGTCAATACAGATAAACATAACGCCTTTTTCGCTCAACAATTTGTATGCTATTTCAAGGCGCGGCTGAATAAAAGCACACCAACCGTTTGCAAAATTGCTGTCCTTATAGCCGATATAATCAATTTTCGTGTTATACGGGGGGTCTATCGGCATAAGGTCAATTTTGCCTTCGTATTCGGGCAACAAATCATTTAGCGCAACAAGATTGTCATTTTCGATTATCCAATTATCCATTTTAACCTCTCCATTCTATTGCCACGGGGCATTCGTTAAATGCGTTTTTATCAATAAACGTGTTTTTGCCTATGCTTGCTTTTAACAGATTGTTACAATATGAAAACGCCCATTCGCCGATATATGTGACCTTATCGGACAAGACGATTTCTTTCAAGGATGTGCAGTTTGTAAAAGAACTCTTATCTATGTAAGTTACTTGATTGAAATCTATACTTTGCAAACTGCTGCAACCGCTAAAAACGCCACGGTTTATATGCGTTACTCCGTCAGGAATTTTGAAAAATTGTCCGACAGCTTTATCCGTGGCGCAAAGCAAATGCGTTTTCTCGGGGTTATAGACAATTCCGTCCACAATCTTAAATAAAGGATTTTCGCTTTCGATTAGAAGACTTTCACACCCTGCAAACGGATTATATCCAATGCGGTCAATATTTTTAGTTAGAACAATGTGTCGTATCCCTTTGCAATTCCAAAACGAATTACGGCTTATAAGCGTAACACTTTCGGGAACGACAAAACGGTCTAGTTCCGTTTTATTTAAACAACCGACAATTGTTGTCTTAAACTTATTGTAAATGATACCGCTTTCAAAAATATAATACGGGCTATGATTTTCAATGTCAAGTTTTGTACAACATGCAAAAGGATTGTTTTCAAAACGGATTACGCTAGACGGAACAATAATCCTTTTGAGGTTATCACACGCATAAAAACAGTGCTTTCCAAGACAAATAACGCCGTCGGGAACATAATATTCCGTGTCGGGTTTCTCAATAGTATAATGAATTAGATTCGTTTTGTCGCTGTTAAACAGTACGCCGTTTTCCAAAATGAACGACGGACTATTATTCGTTATTTCAATTAGCGGACAGCCTGCAAACGGGTTGTTGCCCATAATCCAAACACGGCAAGGAATATTGACTTTTTTTAGATTGGTACAATAATAGAAACAATCACCGCCGATCCGTTCTAGACTGTCTGGCAATATAATTTTTTCCACGAAAGTATTATTCCAAAATGCACTTGCCCCGATTGTTATAACTCCGTTAGGGACTTTGACAATTTTTGACTTTCCTTTATAGGTAACCAGCTCGTCCTCAAAAATCTCGAAGTCGGCAATATCGTTTGTCTGTTCAATTTGCGCCGATTTCGCTTTGGTTAATTTATAGTTGCTTAACGGAGCATTATCCTCAAAAATCCCGTGGTTGTAATCAGTTTCGTTTGCTATTATATGGCTTTTGAATTCGAGTAAACCACTTGCAAGCCGCGAAGTATATAAAACACTATACGGATTATCACTTGCGGAGAATGAAGTGCTTGCCGTTTCAAAGTCGTTTCCCCATTGTTCGCAAATGATAGATATATCCTCGCTATTTTTGCCTAAAACGATTATGTCTTGCGGAGATCCTACAGCGCATATTTTGATAGAACTAGGAGCATAGCCCTTTGAAAGCAATCTGTCAACGCATTCAAAAATAACAAAATCCTTATGGCGAAACAGCCCGTTGTTTTCGGACATTATAGCATTACCATAATCAACCGTTTGCTTTTCGGCATTGATTGTGATTTTATAATCGCCATACGCTTTTGTGTGAATGTCAAGATCGTTTTCAACGAATCGCAAAGCCCAATATAAAGCGGTGTATTTCATATCCATACTAATCATATTTTCAGCTCCGTAACCTTGGCGGCAATCACGTCAACAACTTCTTTTAACGACATTTTTGATGTATTTATTTCGATATATGAGAGTTTGTATTCGGCACAGAAAATTCTCATTTTGCCATACAAATTTTGCGACATTGAAACTTTTTTCAAATCTTTATCGGTCGCATTTCTGACGTTTAATCTTTGGCAAATTGTGTTGTCATCGGCAAACAGGATTACGGTTAAATCAGGCATACCAACAAGTTTGACTAATATGTCATAAATTTCTTTGTTTTCGGCGGTTCCACTCCATGCATAATTCGATAGGAAATGTCTATCGGTTACAATATTTTGTCCTTTGTATTTGTCGACACAATAGATATTGCTCAATCCATAAAACCACGCCGTAAGAACACGGTTATCACTTTCATTGATAATATCCCTTATTCGAATATAGTTGTCATAACCCTGTTCGTCAAACAAATAGTGTAGCGGTTTGTCTACGAAAGAAAAACCTAGCTTGTCCGCGACCATTTTTGCGGTTGTTGTTTTGCCAACGCCGTCTAATCCCTCAATCGCAATAAACATTAGTTTTTCCTCCTGCTTTTAACTTCGGCTTTTTTGCCTGCCGTGAAATAATCAAGTATTTCAAGATAACCGCTGACGCGACGTATGCGTGTTATTTTTTCACTACCGCATTCGCTACATTTATCGAAAACGCCTTGTGCGCCGCAGTTGTTGCAAATATCTAACGGAAAATTTATCCCTAGATAGTGAACGCCACATTTTTCGGCATAATCAATCAATTCTAGTATTGCTTCTGAATTACCTATCGGGGCTGACTGCAATTCGACGTAGGAAATACACCCACCGTTACAAAGAGAATGGAAGTATCCTTCCGTTTTGATTTTATCAAATGCGGATAAACCGCTGTCAACATCAACGTGAAAGGAATTGGTATAGAAATCTTTGTCTAAAACCTTATGTGTATATATTGTCTTATCAATCGACGGAAATCGTCCGGAAATATACTCGCCGCTTGTTGCCA
>JAQUSR010000196.1 GCA_028710155.1 Bacteroidales bacterium
TAACGATTGTGGGTAATAATAAGAATAGTAGAAAAGCTGTAAGAATAGTGGTGAATGATAAAAATAACATAAAATAGCGATGAATAACAGAAACGGTGATGGATAACAGAAATGATAAAAATAACAGAAATGATAAAAATAACAGAAAATGGTGATGAATAACAAAAATGATAAAAATAACAGAAAATGGTGATGAATAACAAAAATCGCTGTTGAGGTGTGTGGCCGATCGGTCCCCGGATATTCTTCATTTTTTCCTCGATTTCGTTGTCGTGGGTCGTATACTATTTTCTTTCTCTTTCTCTTTCTTTTTCCTACTCATATCTTTTGCTATTGCTAGTTACAACTGAGCAAAACAAGGTCGGTGCGAGAGAATTTCATAGTAAATAAAAAAAATCGTGCCTCTTGCGGCACGTTAAATTTTAGGCTTCCTCTTGTTTCTTTTTCCTCTTGATATTTATGGCTACAGTTAGTTGTTGCTGAGCAAAATGAGGTCATATGAGGAAGAAATCGAATGCGGAAAAAGTACCTTTTTTTCTATATAATATCATATTTTTGTTAATTTGTCAAGTATATGATAATAAGTGGCACCGATCGGAAAGATCTCACCTCTAAATAAATTATATCATATTATTATATATAAATCAAATAAGTAGATAAGCGGCCAGGGCCGATCGGTACGGTACCTTTTTTTATTTATTATATCATATTTTTAAAACGTTGTCAAGTTCCGATCGGTTTTCTGTACGATTAAAAAAATTGTGGATGAGAGCCTGTGAGCAATCGTGATGACGGGCTTTTCGATTTTAATTTGAGAGAAAAATTTGCATATAGTAGTACCGATCGGTATACCGATCGGCGTGGTTAGGTAGTTTCGGGAAATGTTCGCGGTGATATGCGGCATATGAGTTCAAGGGGAAAATTTGCATATAGCGTACCGATCGGGAATTCGGGCCGATTCGCCTGCGAACGGCCCGTTCAACTGGCCCAACCTTACATTATACCACGTTTTGCGGCATTTGTCAATAGTAAAATCAAAAAAATAAAGATGAAACTTTCGTTTCATCTTTGTTACGATTTTGTTACTTTTCTGGTTCTTTGAAGTCGCTTACATCCGTGGCGTGGATACGTTGGTCAAATAGTTCATTTGCAATTTCTTTCGCTTCATCGGGATTATTCGCGTCAATTTCATAAGTTGCTTCATCCCAAACGTGAACGCTGTACTTCATAGTTAAAACCCCTTTCCTTTGATAGATACATTATACCATAGGGAAGGGCTTTTGTCAAGCCCTTACCCCAACAATCCGAAAAGTTTTTTTGTAAATCCTTTGTTAGCGTCAATCGTTAAGAAGTTTTCGCCGCAAGCACGCCACATTTTCCGAACAATCATATTGTCATCAATCAGAATGTGCGTGTTTCCATTTTCGCGCGGAATAATTTCCGCTTTGGGCGTTCCGTATTCCAAACAGAAGAAATTTTCCATATCAATTTCGGGAAAGTAATAGCCCAACCACGCCATTTTTGCGTTTCTAACTTCTTCAAAGAAAACTGTATTCGCCGCAACATTTTTGGGCGCCCACGTGATAACGCCAACAGTCCAACCATTTTCAATCAAGCCGCAAATTGCTTCACGAATTTGTGGAAGTGACTTCCTGCAAATTCCTTCTTCAAAAACAGAAGCGTCATTGTTGATAAGCCGCGAAAGCCAATTTTCGCGCGTGTAAAGAGGATAAATCGTGCCGTCCATATCGAACCAAATTGTGTTTGCCATTCTAATCACCTTTCCCTTTCTGTATTTGTATTATACCATACTCTAAACGTGTTGTCAAGGGTTTTTCTCAATTTTCTACGAATTATTTTTTTGAGTGCAGGATTCGTTTTAACACAATCGCAATAAACGTCCCAAGAAGTAGCCGCTCTATCGATTTTCTTATACAATCCGCGCATTATTTTCAACCCCTTTCAATGTATTTATTATAGCACGTTTCGGGAAAAATGTCAACAATAAAATTGTACAAATTTTTTCGCATAAATTTGTTGAAGCTGACACTTGACAAAAATTCCGACCGCGACGTCCAGGCGCGGTCGGCCAAAAGGAAAAGGCCGATTACTCGGCCTCCTCGATTCCTGCAATGAGATAATCTTTGTAGTAAGGGTCACACAGAATACCCATTGCAACATCATTGCGGCTACGCGCTTGCACGTGTGCGTAACGAATACGTTGTGAATTATCAACAGATACCAAAGCTACAATGTAATTAGTCATTTTAGAAATCCCCTTTCTTTATCTTACAAATACATTATATCATAGTTTTTTATAAAAGTCAATAGAAAATCGCCCATTTCTGGGCGATTTTTGTTATTTTTTCGGTTTTCTGTGGCAAGTTAGCGTCAAACTGTACTCATTTTCACCTATTGTGAAGGTAATTTCACGTTCCGCGTTCACAATTTCGATATTTTCAACAAATTCTGCTGGTGTTCCTTCATCATATTGATGAAAGCTGTACATTGAACCGGAAATTTTGTTGATAATATCGCGTTTTTCGTCGTTTGGCTTGCGTGGCGCGCGCTTTTTCGCGGCATTTTCCATTGAGTAGCAAGGCGGCTTTTTCGCTTTGATGTACTGTTTGACGTTCTTCTGTTGTTCGGGCGTCAAGTCAAAGTCGGTTTTTTCTCCTCTGTCAATCGCGTTATCTTCCGCCCAAATATCAAGAGCTTCATCAAGAGTGCAATCAAGTTTCCGCATTGTTTCGTTCAACCAAAGTTGGTCTGGACGTTTTTCCTTCATCTTGAATCACTTCCTTTCTATGGTCTTATTATAACACAGAAGGGCTTGTTTGTCAAGCGTTTTCTGGAATAATAATTTTATAAATTTTTGAACGAATTGTTACGTGAATTTGAATTTCTTCATTGTGCATAATAATGAATCTGTCATTCTTTTGAAACACTTCATCTTGTTCGATCATTTCGCGCAATTGTTCACGGATTGAACTTTCAAGAGCTAAAGTAGTAGATTTCGCAAGAGCAAAAGTCTGAACATATTCAAAATCATTTAGAGAAAAGTTCGGATTTTTATAGTCTGATTTTCTACGATGTTCACCGCGCCTACGAGTTAAATCATTTGTCGTGCCGATTTTAATAATTCTGTAATGTTCTTTTAACGTATGCGCAA
>JAQUSR010000050.1 GCA_028710155.1 Bacteroidales bacterium
ATCCATTGATACTTTAAAAATTATTCAATAATTATTTTTCAAATAGAAACTCATGATTTGCAAAAATTGTCAATCCGAATTAGACGAATCATTTGATTATTGCCCTCATTGCGGACAAGATACACACATCAAACGCTTGAATTGGAAATCGTTATCCGACAACATTGCCAAAGGTTGGTTCGGTAGTGATCGTGGCGTTTTTTTTACATTAGGTGCGCTGTTTTCCCGACCGGGAACAATGATGAAAGAATATGTTGAAGGTAAACGTATTCAATATTTTGGACCGTTTCAAATGCTGTTTTTGTTGGCGGCATTGTACTATTTTTTACATTTCTTTTTCGGTTTCGAAAGTGAAACACTCTTAGACAATGGAGAAATCCATAAAATTGATGAAGAAATTATTCAAATAACTCCTTTTGTCCGACAACTTATCACATTTATCAGCAACAATTTAACACTATTATGGTTGCTTTCACTGCCCTTTTTAACGTGGATGTTTCGGCTGGTTCTCGGACACCATTTTCGCAAAACTTACAATTTTGTGGAAAGTAATTTTATGATCACCTATTGCATCTCTCAATTAATGGTATTCAATATTTTAGAATTAATTTTGGATTTCTTTTTCGGTGCTGCCGTCAATCTTACCGGATGGATCTATTTTGCCTTTATAATCCTTTTCACTTGGAATTTAAAACAAATCGTCGGCGGATCGTGGATGCATAATTTTTGGAGAAGCGTAGGTATTTTCTTTTTTACAATGATATTGATTATCATTAGTTTATTTATTATTATCATCATTTTAGGACTCTCGATCGAGTCTGTTAACATTAACTACTAAACGAAATCGTTATGCTAACCATTGGATTAAAACATACTACCACCACCATTGTGAAAAACTTGAACACCGCATTAGCCATGGGATCGGGCGATTTGAACGTTTTGGCTACGCCTGCCATGATTGCCCTCATGGAAAATGCTGCCATGAACGCTGTGGCAAAAGATTTATCACAAGGATTTACCAGCGTTGGTATTTCTATGAATGTATCACATCTGAAAGCATCGCCACTCAACGAAACGATTACTGCAACCGCTACTTTGATCGCCATCGACCAAAAGAAACTGACTTTTTCGGTGTCGGCTTCCGATTCGAACGGGGTAATTGGCGAAGGAACACATGTTCGTTATATCGTCGATAGAAATCAATTTATGGAGAAAACTAAATCAATATCTACAACAAAAAATTCCTCTTTTGAAAAAATCAATTCATAAGATTCATTGAACAATCTCTTCAATTTTTTTCTACAATCATTCATAAAACCATTCAATATCAATACAATAAAACATTTTTTATTCTTTATAAAAAACCTACCTTTGCACACATTTTGTAACTCATGAAAAAAAACAAAAAAGAATACATTAAATTATTCTCTTTCAGAAACTTAAAATATAAATTCATTTTTCGTGTTCAAGATGAGACCCATTTAACCGATCGCATCTTCATAAAAGCAGCTAAATGGAAATTATTTTTGTTATTAGCCCTCATTTTTTTGATTTTAGTAGGTGGAACATTTTATATCATGGCTTTCACTGGCGTTCGGCAATTTATTCCGGGCTATACCGATCCAAAATTGGGAAGACGCTTATATATTTTGGAACAGAAAACCGATTCATTACTCTACGATTCAAAACTCAAAGATGACTATATCAGCAATATGCAAGCCATTCTCAGCGGACAAATTCCGGACGATTTGAAAGACAGCATCCATTTTAAAAAAGTAGATCCGGCAACAGTTCAATTCACCAAATCGCCCGAAGATTCACTTTTGCGTATGGAGATGGAACAAATCAACGACTATACACTTTCTTCTTCAGATTTACCAAAAGCTACTATTCAAAATTTCACGGTTCCTGTTTTTGGAAATATCACTAATGCATTTTCATTAGCCGATCACCATTTGGGTACAGATTTTTCGGCCAAACCCGATGCCCCTATTTACGCTACGCTCGACGGCATGATCGTCTATTCCGATTGGACTCCGGAAACCGGTCACACCTTGATCATCCAACATAGCAACAATTATATCAGTGTTTACAAACATAATGCATCTCGCTTAAAACAATCCGGTGATTTCGTTAAAGCCGGTGAAGTGATTGCTTATATTGGAAATTCCGGAGAGCTTTCCAACGGTCCACATCTTCATTTTGAATTGTGGTACAATGGAATGCCGGTAAATCCGGAACTTTATTTACGTTTTGAATAGTGAATTATGGTAAAAAAAATAGCCGTTCTCGGCTCTACAGGATCGATAGGTCGACAAACATTAGAAGTTATTGAAGAACACCCCGACCAATTTTCGGCAGAAATTTTAACCGCAGGCAGCAATGCGCCGCTGTTGATTGAACAGGCTCAAAAATTTCGTCCCAACACCGTTGTCATTGCCGATAAATCGAAATACAAAGAGGTTGCAGAAGTTTTACAACCGCTTGATATTAAAGTTTTTGCAGGAGAAGAATCCATCACACAATCGGTCGAATGTTCTGATTGCGATATGGTTTTGACGGCGTTGGTGGGTTTTGCAGGTTTAAAACCTACTTTGGCAGCCATTCGTAGCGGAAAAGCCATTGCACTTGCCAACAAAGAGACATTGGTTGTTGCCGGTGAGTTGATTACACAAGAAGCCATCCAACATCGCTGTCCCATTCTTCCGGTTGATTCGGAACATTCCGCTATTTTTCAATGTTTAGCGGGTGAGTTGCAAAATCCCGTTGAAAAGTTGTTGCTGACCGGTTCGGGCGGACCATTTCGTGGTATGAATCGTGAACAATTGCAAAATGTAACATGGCAACAAGCCCTCAAACATCCCACATGGAGTATGGGCAGAAAAATCACCATCGATTCAGCCTCATTGATGAACAAAGGTTTAGAGGTTATTGAAGCCAAATGGTTATTCAATGTCGATCCGGAAAATATCGAAGTGGTCATTCATCCGCAATCGATCATTCACTCGTTGGTTCAATTTTCCGATGGAGCCATCAAAGCACAAATGGGACTTCCCAGCATGAAGTTACCCATCTGCTATGCCCTATCTTATCCGCAACGCTTGGTGTCGCCCGACCCGCGTTTTGAGTTCAAAAATTTCCATCAGCTGACGTTTGAGCAGCCCGATTTGAATAACTTTCGCAATTTGGCGTTGGCAAAAGAGGCCTTGAAACAAGGCGGCAATATGCCATGTATCTTGAACGCAGCCAACGAAATAGCCGTTTATGCGTTTTTGGAAGGAAAAATCACCTTTTTGCAAATGTCGGATGTTGTAGAAAAATGTATGACAAGTTTGCCTTATATCAAAGAAATCACCTTTGACAATATTTTTGAAACAGATGCAGAGACGAGAGCAAGATGCATTGAAATGATTTAACAGCTGTTGTAATGAACGAAAATTTATTGATTAATACCGAAAATCATTATCACAAGCAACCGGCTAATTACGAATACATCGATTTGTTCGAACAACTGCAATTATTTGAATATTAATATATTAATAGTATTTTATACATGACAACTCTTATCATGATCGCCCAGCTGATTCTGGGTCTCTCAATTTTGGTGATCCTACACGAATTAGGTCACTTTACGGCAGCACGCTTGTTTGGAATGCGTGTGCCAAAATTTTATCTCTTTTTCAACCCTTACTTTTCCATCTTCAAATGCAAAAAAATCAACGGAAAATGGAAATGTGCCTTTTTCGCCAAAAATCAATCTTCCTACGAGTACGTTACCGATGACAACGGCAACATCTGCTACGACGAAAAAGGAAAAAAAATGACAAAACCTATTGACCTCGAAAAACTTCCGGAAAACGACTGGCGCAAACACGAAGAACATACCGAATACGGAATCGGATGGTTGCCCGTGGGTGGTTTTTGCCAAATTTCGGGTATGATCGACGAATCCATGGACAAAGAAGCCATGAAAAAACCACCTCAATCATGGGAATTTCGCTCGAAACCGGCTTGGCAACGACTGATTGTTATGATTGGCGGCGTGCTGATGAACCTCATCCTCGGCATTGTGCTGTTCATTTATATTACCTACAACGTTGAAGGTGCCTATATCGCCAATCAAGAGGTGTCAAAAGACGGTGTTTATGTTTATCCGGTCGGCGAAAACGTTGGATTTAAAACAGGTGATAAAATATTGGAAATCAACGGTAAAGATGTCGTCCGCTTCAAAGATGCTCAAAAAAGCAGCCTTTACTTCGGCTCCACCGTAACCGTAGAACGCGATGGTCAAACCTTAGATATTCACATTCCCGACTCTGCCTATAAAATATTGATGAGTGGCGGCGGAACACCTTTTTTCGATAATAGCAACTTCAAAAAAATCATTGTAGACAGTGTTTTGCCCAATCTTCCCGCCTTCAAATCGGGAATCCGAAAAGGCGACCAAATTGTTGCTTTCAACGATACGCTGTTGGAAAGTTACGGCATGTTTCGCCATTATGTCCGACAACATACCAATTCCGAAATCGTTGCCACTGTGGTTCGTGAACAAGATACGCTGAATTTCACGCTTCAAATGGATTCGTTGCCTTATGTCGGCATTATCGTTCCAACACCCTATAATCCTGAACATTACACCATCGGACAAGCCTTTGTATATGGTTTCACCGATGCTTATGATATGCTGAAAACCAACATCAAAGGGTTGGGAAACGTCATCTCCGGCAAAGATAAAGCCACCGATTCACTTTCGGGGCCTATCGGCATCGCCACCATTTATGGCGGAGTCTGGAATTGGGATCGTTTTTGGTTTATCACTGCCATTTTATCGCTCGTGTTAGCTTTTATGAATATTTTACCTATTCCGGCATTAGACGGCGGTCACGTGTTGTTCCTCTTTGTTGAAATCATCACACGGCGCAAACCTTCCGACAAATTTTTGGAATATGCTCAAACAGTCGGTATGATTTTACTGATGCTACTGATGATATTTGTCATCGGAAACGATATTTTCAAATTGTTTAAGTAACGCAACGAATGATGGCGAGGTTCATCAATCGGGTACTAAATAGATATGAAATCGGGAAGTAATCAATATAGAACCCTAAAAAGCAAGTTGTTAATTGCTTTTCTTTCTCTTTTTTCTTTAGCCCTTTCGGCACAAGAAAAAGGCACGATTTCTTTACAACCTATTTTGGAATACGGCTATAATTATACGTATCTCAATTATGGCTGCATCGGAGCTGTTGCCGATTTTCGCCTTGCCGATAATTTTTCGCTCAACGGCGGTTTACAAGCCAATTCTGCCAACCTCTATTCTGTAATGGCAAAAGGAACGGTGGATATTCCGTTGAAAAAAGGAAAACTCTTTATCGAAAATCGCTACCTTTACAAAGCCTTCGTTCGCAACAATATGCAAGAACTCAATGCCGGAATTTCGTTGGGCTATCGGGCAAAATATTGGAAAATTCAAGGAGGTTACTATTCTAAATTTTTCACCCAACTCAACAAAAAAAACAGCGATATTTATTCGGTGATTGTTGAACCGTTTGGTATTTTATATCTATTAGAAGCACAAGTTTTTAAACCGGAACACGTTTGGAATATCGGCGGTCGAGTGAGCAATTTCGACCATTTTATCATGGAGCGTTTCGGCAACCCGATTTTTACAGTTTTCGGTAACTATTCGATGAATGAAACCCTCCGATTTTTTGCCGAAACAGGTGTTCGTCCCAGCGGAATTACCAACATTAACGCCAATTTCTGGGGATTTTTCTTACAATTTGGAATGGTATTATCATGGTAAAAAAAGTTTATATCTTACTCATTATCGCTTGTTTAACATCGTGCGACAAGATTGATTTCACCGGCGTTGTGTCACCCGGAAGCATCAGTGTCGATCAACGTTTTGAACAATCGATGGCTTGGAACGAAACCCGTCATCCGTTGGTGTTGAATGTGCCTATTGATAACTATCAGGTTTATGTCTGCACTGATCTTCATACCGAACAGACAACCAATAATTTAACACATTTTCTCAATCTCGAACGCAACGATACTACCGCCTTTTTCTCCATCATTCTTGGCGATTTGGTTAATGTTAAAGGTGCCATGCCGACTGTACATAAAGCGTTACAATTTAATCCGGCATCTCAAATTTCCAGCGACACCGTTTTGACCATTGCAGGCAACCACGATCTGTTTAACAACCAATGGGAAGACTACAAAACCTATTTTGGCACCTCCACCTATTATTTAACGGTGAAAACGCCAAATACACAAGATTTGTTCGTTTTTTTAGATTCAGGAAGCGGCACTTTGGGCAGAAAACAATTAGAATGGTTGCGCAATTTATTGGAAGACAAACGTAGTCAGTATCGCCATTGCATCGTCTGCTCACACGTGAATATGTTCAGAACAAACGGACCCATCGTCTCTTCGGGAAATTTTACCATGGAAGAAACGTATGAAATATGTGATATTCTGTCAGAAAACCATGTCGATTTTTTCTTGCAAGGACACGATCATCATCGCGAAATCATCGATTTTAACAACGTCAAATTTTTAGTGATTGAAACCTTGCAAGATCCGGTTGAAGATGCCGGCTATTTAGTCGTTCAATGCGGAGAAAATATGGGGTTTCAATTTCGAAAAATAATTAACAATTAATTGAATTTAAACATCTAAATATGTCAGTTGCACAAAAAACCTCTTACAAAAAAATCACTACGCACGTTTTGCAAGAGATGAAACTCAAAGGTGAAAAAATCGCTATGCTCACTGCTTACGATTTTTCGATGGCACGCATCATCGATAATGCCGGAATTGATGTGATTTTGGTCGGCGATTCAGCCGCCAACGTCATGGCCGGCTACGAAACCACGTTGCCCATCACTTTAAACGAAATGATTTATCATGCCACATCGGTTGTTCGCGGTGTTCAACGTGCTTTGGTGGTGGTGGATATGCCTTTCGGAACCTATCAAGGCAACTCAAAAGAGGCGCTCTCGTCTGCCATCCGAATCATGAAAGAATCGGGTGCCGATGCTGTAAAGATGGAGGGCGGTGCCGAAATTTTGGAATCGATCAACCGAATCCTTTGCGCCGGAATTCCGGTCATGGGACATTTGGGATTGACCCCGCAATCGATTCACAAATTCGGAACTTATGTTGTTCGTGCTCAGCAAGAAGAAGAAGCTCAAAAACTGATAGAAGATGCACAACTTTTGGAAAAAGCAGGCTGTTTCAGCATTGTATTGGAAAAAATTCCGGCAAAATTGGGCGGCGATGTAGCTTCAAAAATACGTATTCCGGTCATCGGTATCGGAGCCGGATCAAAAGTGGATGGACAAGTGTTGGTTTTGCACGATATGTTGGGCATTACTCAAGAGTTTTCACCCCGCTTTTTACGTCGCTATCACAATCTTTTTGAAGAGATTAAAGGATCCGTTCAAAACTATATCACCGACATCAAACGTTTGGATTTTCCGAACGATCGGGAGCAATATTAATCCCGCATTCAGGCCTATTGATAACGAATGAACATCGTAAAATTCATTTTTGTAACGATATTTTTTCATCTCCTCTTGGTTGCAACGGCACAAGACGAACAACAAGGGATGCGTTATCGTGGATTTTCGGGCGGCATGATGTTGCACAGCGGCTATCTGTTCGGCGGAACATCTTCTGTTCAATCGACAACGGGAAAATTATTAGGCTCACAAAATATGGCGGGAATGCCGTGGGGCATCGGAGGCTGTTTGCGGTTTCATTTCGGGAACCACTTTCGCATGGGTATGGAAGGACACAGCACAACCCTTAACTATGCCGAAACCGGCAGCTTTTTTTCACTCGGTTGGGGCGGATTTTTGTTCGACGGCTATTGGACACATCACCATTGGACGTTTTTTGGCGGCGGCACCATCGGTGGCGGCCGCGTTCAAAATTTGACTTTGTTGGAATCGACACCTTTGGATGAAATTGCTGAAAATCATAGCTCATATCGAACCTACGGCGTAATGCTGATAACCCCGTTTTTGGGTATCGAATATGCCATTACACCCAAAATTCACCTGATTGCCAAAGCCGATTATTTAATCAATGTGCTGCACCGTCAGCCCGATTTTGTGCAAGGCATTCGTTGCTATGTGGGCATTGTTTTTCAACGTTATAAACATTGAGGTTTTGGAATTTGATGATTTTTTTTGATTAAATAGTTAAAACAGAAATTTTGCCATCCATTTTATCGTAAGTCGTGCCATTTAAACTGTGTTAAAAAAGTTTTAGAACCATGCAAAATCGAATCCTATACGAAGATAATCATTTGATTATTATCAATAAATTGCCATCCGAGATTGTTCAAGGCGACAAAACCGGAGACGAGCCGTTGAGCGAAACCGTAAAACGGTATCTCAAAGAGACGTACAACAAACCCGGCGACGTATTTTTGGGCGTTGTTCATCGTTTAGATCGTCCGGTAAGCGGTGCTGTCATTTTTGCCAAAACATCAAAAGCGCTGGCACGGATGAATGAATCGATACGGAATCAAGAATTTAAAAAAATATATTGGGCAATTGTGGCACAACGTCCGCCTAAAGACGAAGATACACTCATCAACTTTTTGTGGAAAAACGAACAACAAAACAAATCGTTGGTGGTAACACCCAACCGCAACGGAGCCAAAGAAGCCAAGTTGGACTATCGACTGCTGGGCTGCAGCGACCGCTATTTTTTGTTGGAAGTGCAATTACACACGGGTCGTCATCATCAAATTAGAGCACAATTGGCACATATCGGTTGTCCCATCAAAGGCGATTTGAAATACGGTTTTTCGACCACCAACGCCGATGCCTCCATCTCGTTACACGCTCGCAGCATTGAGTTTCTACATCCTATCAAAAAAGAGATGATTCGCGTAGAAGCACCCGTACCAGACGAAAAATTGTGGCAGTTTTTTGAACAAAACTTTCCGTTTTCGAATTAAAACGACTTTTGTGTTACGACAATAAATTTCAATGACATTGATTCGTTTTCCAAAAAAATATTCAAAAAACTATTCTGAAACAATGTATTAAATTTCAATTCTTGGTTTTATTTTAAAGATAAAAACAAAAAAACCATTTTAGAACATTGATTATCAATATTAATAAACATTACAAAAAAAATGATTTTTTATTGTTTTTTGTCAAAAACCGTTATATCTTTGCACCCCTAAAAAGTAAGGAAAAAAAGAAGGAAGTTATGTATTTAACAAGCGAGATTAAACAAGATTTGTTTAAAAAGTATGGAAAATCGGAAAAAGATACCGGTTCAACTGAAGGACAAATAGCATTATTTACCTACAGAATCAGTCATTTAACTGAACACGTGAAAAAAAATCAAAAAGATAATTTCACCAGACGTTCATTGGTTCGTTTAGTAGGAAAAAGAAGAAGATTACTAGATTATCTGAAACAAAACGATATTGAAAAATACCGTTCTCTTATCAAAGAACTTGGAATCAGAAAGTAATCATAATCAAATATTTAAACTACCAAAAAGGGCAATTGTTTATTGCCTTTTTTGGTAGTTTTATATTTTATAATATAGCGATTTTCTTTTTCTCATTTTATCAAAAACAATCGCTATTATGCAACATAAAATTTATTAAAAGTTTTGTTAGTAACTCTTGAACCCTTCAATAGTTACTATGAACATTTATCAAGCGGAAATAGAAAAAAAGTAAAATTTAAACAAGCAATTATGCAACCAATCACACCGATTACACAAAAATTTCATCTCTCTGACGGTAGAGAGATCAGCATTGAAACCGGAAAATTGGCAAAACAAGCCGATGGATCTGTTGTCGTAAGAATTGACAACACCATGCTGTTAGCCACCGTTTGCTCTGCAAAAGAAGGCAAAGAAGGAGCCGATTTCATGCCTTTAACTGTTGAATATCAAGAAAAATATGCCGCAACAGGTCGTTTCCCCGGCGGTTTTTTCAAAAGAGAAGCCCGTCCTTCGGAATACGAAATCCTGATTTCGCGTTTAGTAGATAGAGCCTTGCGTCCCCTATTCCCCGATGATTATCACGCCGATACACAAGTGTTGGTAACATTGATCTCGGGCGAAAAAAACACTTTACCCGATGCCTATGCCGCACTCGCTGCTTCGGCTGCCCTCACCGTTTCCGATATTCCGTTTCACGGACCTATTTCGGAAGTTCGCGTTGCCCGCATCAACGGTCAATTTTGTGTCAACCCGCCGGCAGAACATTTAGATGATGCTGACATTGATATTATGGTGGCTGCCTCGATGGAAAACATCGTTATGGTAGAAGGAGAATTAAAAGAGGTTTCGGAAGCCGATATGCTCGAAGCACTGAAATTTGCACATCAAGAGATCAAAATTCAATGTCAAGCACAATTAGATTTAGCGGCTCAAGTCGAAAAAGCACAAACCAAACGCACCTATTGCCACGAAACTCACGATGAAGAACTTCGTAAAGCCGTTTGGGATGCCACCTACGAAAAAACTTATCACATTGCCAAACAAGGTACCGGAAAACACGAACGCAACGAATTGTTCGATGCTGTTTTAGCCGAATTTATCGAAACCAATATTCCGGAAGAAGAACGTGATGAAAAAAGCATCTTAGCCGGTGTTTATTATCACGATGTTCAAAAAGAAGCCATGCGCCGTATGATTTTGGACGAACATATCCGGTTAGATGGTCGTGGTTTGGAAGACATTCGCCCCATCTGGTGCGAAACCGATTATCTGCCGATGGCTCACGGAAGCGCCATCTTCTCGCGCGGCGAAACTCAATCGTTGACAACGGTTACTTTAGGCACTAAATTGGACGAACAAACTATTGACGGAGCCGTTGTTGAAGGCAAAAACAATTTCATTTTGCACTACAACTTCCCCGCTTTTGCAACCGGCGAAATCAAAGCACAACGCTCTCTTTCGAGACGCGAGGTGGGTCATGGAAACTTGGCTTTGCGTGCTTTGAAATTCGTTATCCCTGACGAAGAGACCAACCCGTACACCGTGCGCGTCGTTTCCGATATTTTGGAATCTAACGGATCTTCCTCAATGGCAACGGTTTGTGCCGGAACTTTGGCACTGATGGATGCCGGCGTGAAAATCAAAAAACCGGTTTCAGGAATTGCTATGGGTTTAATTACCGACAAAGACGGATCGAAATGTGTTGTTCTCTCCGATATTTTGGGCGATGAAGACCATTTAGGCGACATGGATTTCAAAGTTACCGGAACACGCGATGGCATCACCGCTTGTCAAATGGATATCAAAGTCGATGGATTGTCCTATGAAATTTTGGAAAAAGCCCTCGACCAAGCCCGTAGAGGTCGTTTACACATTTTAAATATCTTGGAAGAGACTATCTCCGAACCGCGTGCCGAATACAAACCTCACGTACCACGTATCGAAAAAATGTTTATCGATTCCGAATTTATCGGAGCCGTGATCGGTACCGGCGGAAAAGTCATTCAAGAAATGCAAAAAGAGACTAATACCACTATCACCATCGAAGAAGTCGGAAAACAAGGTGTTATCGAAATTTTCTCATCCGATAAAGCCGGCATCGAAGCCGCCAAAGAACGCATCAACCTGATTATTGCTAAACCGGAAGTCGGAGAAATTTATCACGGCACCGTGAAATCAATTTTAGCTTTTGGTGCTTTTGTGGAAATTCTCCCCGGAAAAGACGGTTTATTACATGTTTCGGAATGGGCATACGAACGCACCGAGACATTGGAAGGAATCCTCAACGTTGGCGATAAGTTGGATGTTAAATTGATTGAGATTGAAGATAACGGAAAATTGCGTCTCAGTCGTCGCGTTTTGTTGGAAAAACCGGAAGGTTGGATCGAACCTGTACGCCCTCCACGTCCTCCACGCCCGCAAGGAGGTCGCGATGGAAGAAGAGACGGCAACCGCGGTGGCGGAAGACCGTTTAACCGCGACAATCGTGGTGGCGATAGACACTAAATAAAGATATTATTCCAAAAAAAAAGAGGCGTTTGCCTCTTTTTTTTGGATTGTGTTTTAATAAATATGAATTTCTTCAGCTTGTTTATTAAAAAAATGATATTCGGTTAAATTGTAAGACGGATTTTGTGATAAATGAATCCGCCATTTATATTTTGATTTCCATTTCAAAAATTTGTAAAACAATCCCTTCGTTAAATATGCATAAATGATGGGATGTACCGAAACCAAAAGGCTCAATTCATTTTGTTCGTGAATTAAATAGCGAATATTGTTTTCAATTTCTTCTGTAATAAGTATTGAGGGGGTGATTTCGCCGGTCCCGTGACAGATCGGACATTTTTCAACCACTTGTATAGTGGTTGCCGGTCTCACTCGTTGACGCGTAATTTGAATCAGTCCAAATTTGCTCACCGGTAAAATGGTATGACGCGTAGTATCTTTTGACATAACTTCGCACAAATGATCAAACAACTGTTTGTTGTGAACATTTTTCCTCATATCAATAAAATCGACTACAATAATTCCTCCAATATCGCGTAATCTCAATTGACGGGCAATTTCTGTTGCAGCCTCCATATTGATTTCCAGAACATTTTCATCTTGATCCTCTGAATTTTTATACCGATTGCCGCTATTGACATCAATGACGTGCATAGCTTCCGTCTGTTCAATAATAATATAGACTCCGTTTTTAATGGAAACGATTCTGCTAAAAGCAGTTTTTATTTGACGATCAATATTATAAAACTCAAAAATCGGTTGTTTTCCTTTATATGTTTTAACAATATCAAGATGTTCGGGTGAGATCGTTTGCATATATTGACGCAACTCATCGGTTAAATCTTGGCTATTGGTTACAATATTATTAAAAGAGTCGTTGACAACATCTCGCAAAATGGCGGTGGATCGTTCTAACTCGCTATATAGTTTTTTGACCGGATTCGCATCTTTCAGTTTAGCAACAATATTCGCCCATTTTTGTAAAAGTACTTTCATATCGGATTCTATTTCTTCCGACATTTTATGTTCAGCATTGGTACGAATAATGACGCCAAAATTTTGTGGTTTTATATCGTCGACAACACGTTTCAAACGATTTCTTTCTTCTTTGCTTTTGATTTTTTGCGAAACATTGACTTTATTATAAAAAGGTACTAAGACCAAATATCTTCCGGCAATTGAAACTTCACTAGTCAGTCGAGCACCTTTGGTGGAGATGGGTTCTTTCGCAATTTGTACCATCACCATCTGTTGGCTGGATAAAAGGGTTTCAAGTTTTCCGTTTTTTTGAATTTCCGGTTCCAATTCCATTTTTGAAACGGTTAACCCCTGTGAACGATTGGTGGTTATCCAACGTGTAAATTTTAAGAGAGAAGCGGCTTGTGGGCCTAAATCCAAATAGTGCAAAAAGGCATCTTTATCGCTACCTATATCTACAAAAGCGGCATTTAGCCCCGGCATCACCTTTTTGATTTTACCCAAAAAAATATCACCAACAGCAAAACTTAAATTGTTTTTCTGTTTGTGTAACTCTACTAATTGATTATCTTCTAAAAGGGCAATCTCTGTCTCGGTTTCCCGAGTGTCTATGATTAAAGATCTATCCATCTGTTGTTTCTTTTCCTTTTCTTACAAAGTTACAAGGTTAATAACACATTGCAATCAAGGACAAACAAAAGAAACAATGCTTCCTATGTGGAAGCATTGTTTTCGACTTTTTGATAAAATTATCGAATTTTATCTTTTTTTATGTCTGTTTTTCCGCAAACGTTTTTTACGTTTGTGGGTTGCCATTTTATGTCTTTTACGCTTTTTTCCACTCGGCATGGCATATAAAATTTAAAGTTAATAATCTATTTTTTATCTTTTTCCGGTATATTTTACGTTGTCTTTCACTACTTGTGAAAATTCTTTTGCCGGTTTAAATGAAGGAACGCAATGAGGAGCAATTTTGATAGCTTTTTTCTCTTTAATGTTGCGACCGATTTTTTCTTTACGTTCTTTGATGATAAAACTACCAAAACCTCTTAAATAAACGTTTTCTCCGTTTTCCATCGAACCTTTTAATGAATCCATGAATGATTCTACAACATGTTGAACAACAACTTTTTCAATGTTTGTTTTTGTAGCGATATCGGCTACGATTTCTGCTTTTGTCATAACTACAATTTTTTTAATTTATATGAATAATAATTACTAGTTTTTCGTGCGGCAAAGGTACAATAATTCTGAATATTACAAATGTTTTTGAAAATTTATTTTTTCTAATTTGTTCTTTTTTAATTTTTTACTACAAAATATTGGGGAAAAATATACTTTTGCACTACCCTTTTTTTATATAAAATTTTTCATGATAGAGTATAAACAGCTGATTATTAATTGGTTCAACGAAAATAAACGCGATTTACCTTGGCGCGGAACTAACGATCCTTATAACATTTTTTTATCGGAATTTATTATGCAACAAACACGTATTGAACAAGGAAAACCTTATTTTTTACGTTTGAAAACAGCTTTTCCATCCATTGAAAAATTAGCTTCCGCTTCCGAAGAAGAAATTTTGTTTTATTGGCAAGGTTTAGGCTATTATTCGCGAGCACGCCATTT
>JAQUSR010000051.1 GCA_028710155.1 Bacteroidales bacterium
TTGGCAAATCTTTCAAAATTAATGATGAACGGTGAAACAGGTGTGATGCAACCGATGCAATTTTCGCGAAAACAATCCTACTTTGTGAATTTTCAACCAGTGCCTGATGCCCGTTTTTCATTGGGAATGATCTTGAATGAAAAAATGCTATTTCACCAAATATATTCAACGAATCGAAATGTTTTATTATTACTGATTTTTGAAATTATTTTACTATTATTTGTTGTTTATCGATTGATTATAAAAAGAATGCGTTTTTTAAAAGAGCTTTCAAATACTATTGATTATATGGGAAAAGGTGTTTTTGGAACGATGCTGCCCGAAATCACAACCCAAGATGAATTTTTGCAATTATCAGACGATTTTCATCAAATGCAAGAACGAATATCCAACCATTTTTCAAACTGTCTATCTACTACCAGAGCAGAAGAACAAGAGGCTTGTAAAAAAGAACAGAAACAATGTTTTCAAAATCTATTTTTGCCAACGGATTATAGAAAATTTGCCTTTAGTCCATTGGGTAGTTGTACGCTGAAAATCAACTATTTTCCGGCAAAAACTTTTGGTGGCGACTTTTACGATTACTTTTTTTTCAACGAACATCAATTTTGTTTGTTGATGGGAAATGTTGGCGGAACAAGTGCGTCAAAATCGTTACAAATTGCATTCATCATGAGTCTGATTAGAGAACAACTGCATGAAAAAATATCTTTAGCCCGCTTTACAGAACAATTAAATAATCGTATTCAATCCATTAATGAAGATCAACGCCATATCAAATTATTATTAACAGTAATAGATTCGAAAACACAAACTATGAACTTTGTTAATATTGGATATGATTTGCTGTATTTAATAAGAGAACAAGTAATTATAAATATTGAATCCATTCACGGAAAGGCTCTTGGAATGGTAGCGGATGCCAAATTCTCAAGCAGTACATTGGGCTTACACAAAGGGGATATGTTGTTCTTTTTCGATTCTGCTGCAGCCAATTTTTTAAACAAAAGCGGAGTCAATTATAGCAAAGAACGTGTAGAACAATTGTTGACTACCAATAGAAAGGAATCGCCGGTTAATTTGCTCAATTATATTTCGGAAGATATTGACCTTTACTTAAAAGGTATTGAAAGACCCAACGATTATACCATGATGGCTTTGAAATTTTTCGAAGATGATCATCATGATGAAAAATAATAAAAATGGACAAAACCCATTTTTTCGATAAATCATAAAAAATTTTTTAAAAATAAACTACCTTTGCAAACCATTTAAAAATTGCCAATTATGCAGTTAAGTGAACAAGAAATCTTAAGAAGAGAATCATTACAAACACTCAGAAATTTAGGAATCGATCCCTATCCGGCAGCACAATATCCGGTGAATATTACCACCCAACAAATTAAAGATGAATATGATCCGGAATTGAAAAATTTTCAAGATATTTGTATTGCCGGTCGATTGATGAGTCAGCGAATTATGGGAAAAGCATCGTTTGCAGAGTTGCAAGATATGCACGGACGGATCCAAATTTATGTTAATCGCGATGAACTTTGTCCGGATGAAGACAAAGAATTATACAATACCGTTTTTAAAAAATTATTGGATATTGGCGATATTATTGGTGTCAAAGGCAATGTTTTTGTTACACAAATGGGAGAAATATCCATTAAAGCCAAAGAATTAACCATTTTATCCAAATCGTTGCGTCCACTACCGATTGTTAAAGAAAAAGACGGTCAAGTATATGATGCTTTTACTGATCCCGAGGTTCGCTATCGTCAACGCTATGTTGATTTGATTGTCAATCCTTCAGTGCGAGAAACTTTTGTGAAACGTACAAAAGTGGTCAATACGATGCGTCAATTTTTCAACGAAGCCGGTTATTTAGAAGTTGAAACTCCGATTTTGCAACCGATTCCGGGAGGAGCTTCAGCTCGTCCGTTCATTACGCATCACAATGCTTTGGATATTCCGTTGTATATGCGTATTGCCAACGAATTGTATTTGAAGAGATTGATTGTTGGCGGTTATGATGGTGTTTATGAATTTTCGAAAGATTTTCGTAACGAAGGAATGGATAGAACACATAATCCTGAATTTACCGTGATGGAAATTTACGTAGCCTACAAAGACTATAATTGGATGATGAAGTTTACGGAAAATATGCTTGAAACTGTTGCTTTAGCTGTTAACGGATCCACAAAAGTGCAAAACGGCGACCGTGTTATTGATTTCAAAGCACCCTATCCGCGTGTTACGATGTATGATTCGATTAAAGAACATACAGGATTTGATATTTCCAATAAAAATGAAGAACAATTACGCGAAATCTGCGATAAATTGGGTATCAAACACGATCCTTCAATGGGAAAAGGTAAGTTGATTGACGAAATTTTTGGAGAGACGTGCGAACCCAACTATATTCAACCTACGTTCATCATTGATTATCCGGTTGAGATGTCGCCTTTGACTAAAAAACATCGTTCCGTGGAAGGCTTAACAGAACGTTTTGAGTTGATGGTCAATGGAAAAGAATTGTGTAATGCCTATTCTGAATTGAATGATCCGATTGATCAATTGGAGCGTTTTCGCAAACAATTGGAACTTTCCGAAAAGGGTGATGACGAAGCTATGTTTATTGATAACGACTTCGTTAGAGCTTTGGAATATGGAATGCCGCCCACTTCCGGAATGGGAATGGGTATCGACCGATTGACCATGTTGATGACCAATGCACCTTCTATACAAGATGTGTTGTTCTTCCCTCAAATGCGTCCTGAACGCAAAAAAGCAGAACCGAAACCCGAAGATTTTGTTAAAATAGGCGTACCTGAAATATGGGTTTCAACAATTATTCAAGCCGGATTTCCAACCGTTCAACAATTATTGGATAAAAAACCGACTCAAGTGCATCAACAATTGAATGGTTTTCGTAAAAAGAATAAATTGGAAATTCCTGCGTTACTTTTAGAAGATGTAGAAAAATGGTGGGGAAATAAATAAATTTATAAATCAAGTAATAAGAAATGAAAAAATTATTTTTAACAATTATTGTAACAATGTTTTTTGGCATTGTGGCTTATTCACAAACCTTAACAGAAGCAACGGATTTATATAATGGTGCCGTTGTTAAAGTAAATGAAAAAAATTATCAAACCGCAATTGACGATTTTCAAGCATGTTTGAATATTTGTGAAAAAATTGGAGCAGATGCTGCCGAATTAACTTCAAGATGTAAAACAGGGATTTATCAAACAACTTATAGCTATGCTAATGAAATGCTTCGTAATAATAATTTTTCAGAGGCACTACCATTATTAGATAAAGTTATAGAACTAGCTGAATCTGAATGTCAAAGAGAGGCTATCACTATTGAATCAAAAAACGAAATGATCGAGTCAATAAAATCAAAAAAGTCATCGATTTACGCTAAACAAGCCAAAGATCAATATAATCTTAAAGTTTATGACGAAGTTATTCGTCTGGCAGACTTAGCATTATCATTTAATCCGGAAAATATTACAGCTCTCTTCTATAAAGGTAGATCTTATGAAAAACAAGGCAATTTAGAGCTAATGGAAGACAATTTCACAAAATGCATTGCCTTAACCTCCAATAATCCTAAAGAAGCTGCCGTTGCCGAAAATGTTAAAAAAAGTGCTAGAAGCGCCTATATAAAAGCAGCTCAAGCGTTTATTCAAGCAGGCCAAAAATTATCTGCCGATCAAGAAAACGAAAAAACGGCTCAATTGGAAAAAGCTTTTGAAATGCTGCAAAAAGTAGAATTTTATGGGATGGATGCTAATGCTTACTATCATTTAGCATTAGTTAATAATGGTTTAAAAAAATTTCAAGCCGCTTTGGATGCAGCCAATACAGGACTTCCCTTAGAAACCAAAAATAAAAGTAATTTTTACTATATGATAGGAATGGCTTACGAAGGTTTGGATAATACCACAGAAGCCTGTAAAAATTATAAGTTGGTGACAGATGGAGGTTATGTAAAACCTGCAATTTATCAACGGGAACAAGTGTTAAAGTGTGAAAACTAATTTTTTTGATTAAAAAAAAGCATAGTTCCATTCTAAAAAAATATTGCGTATTTTAAAAAAATCGTATCTAATAGATAAACATTATCTTATGGACGATTTATTAATGTTTATTTTTTTAATAAAATGTTTTTTTATTTTTGAATTTATTAATTTTGCAATCAGTTCAACTCATTTAATGTTTAATTAAAAAAAGTATGTTTATGAAAAAAGTTTTCTTAGCAGCAATGATCTGCTTAATGTTCGTAGGAACAACACAAGCTCAGTACAAACCGGAAGGAATGGCTTTAACAACCGAATTACAATTTACTCCGGTACAAGTAACCAATGGTCAAGTTTTTGACAACAACATGGCTTTCAGAGGTCGTTTGTTTATTGCCGATAACATGGCAATTCGTTTGACATTAGGCTATGCGTCTATGACCGACAAAAGTGTTGATTATGATCCAGCCAATATTGGTAACGAAGATGATTACATGACCACCAAAGACAAAGAATCACAATTTGTTTTTGCTCCAGGTTTTGAGTATCATTTCAAAGGTGCCGAACGTTTATCGCCCTACGTTGGTGCTGAAGTAGGTTTGGTTCTTGGTTCAGCCAAAGAAACCATCGACAACTCTTTTAATGATGACAAATCGTTGACCAAACAAAAAGGTTTCGGTTTTGACGTTAGTGCTGTTGCCGGTGTTGATTTCTATGTTTACAAAGGTCTCTACATGGGTGCTGAAATCGGCCTTGGTTATGCCAGCATGAAATATGGTTACGGAACAAATGAAATCACTATCAATGGTACAACTGTTACCACTGATTTAAAAGATTACACACAAGAGTCAAAACTTGGATTCCATTGTAGTCCTGCCATCCGTTTAGGTTGGAAATTCTAATTTTTAAGAGTATTTGAAATAAAAAAAGCTGCATAAGCAGCTTTTTTTATTTCAAATACTCTTTTTGCTACTTTTGCACCTCTTTAAGAAATCTATCGGTATGAAAAGAATAATCGGTTTTATCACCAACGTTATTCCGCGCCAATGGCTAATTCGTTGCAGTTATCTGTTTAGTATTTTAATTCGTCCATTTTATGTCGGAAATCGAGTGGAATGTCCCGTTTGTGGTGGACATTTTAGAAAATTTTTGCCCTACGGCTATGGTAATGCAACAGAAAATCGATTGTGTCCCAAATGTTTATCGCTCGAACGCCATCGTTTACTTTGGCTCTATCTGAAACAAAGAACCGATTTTTTTACAGCTCCACTGAAAGTGTTGCATTTTGCGCCTGAACAACCTTTCCTGAAACGTTTTAGGAACTTAAAAAATTTGGATTATACCACTGCCGATTTAGATTCACCCATTGCTGATTTGCATTTGGATGTTACTAAAATCAATTTGCCCGATCATTCGTATGATGTGGTTATTTGTAACCATGTATTAGAACATGTTGATAATGTGAATCAAGCATTTGCTGAAATTCTTCGGGTTTTAAAAGTAGGCGGATGGGCAATTTTGATGGTCCCTATCAATCCCGATGTCGATACTTTTGAAGATCCAAGTATCACCGATCCGAAAGAACGTCAACGACTTTTCGGACAATATGACCATGTTCGTCAATTTGGAAAAGATTATGCCCAAATTTTAACAAATGCCGGTTTTCATGTGGTAGAAGACAAGTTTTTCTACGATTATTCCGAAGAACAACGCAACCGTATGCGCTTGGCTCGACGTGGCGAAGAGGTGATTTGTAGATGCGAGAAAGTTATTGAATAAGTTCTTGTTGTTCTCGAAGAATCTTTCGGCATGCCAATGTCGATAAAATATCCATTTGAATAAAATCTATAAAAGCATTCAGAAATATTAGTTTTCAATCGGGAGTTGGTTCAATGATAGCGGTTTTAGTATAATTAATTTCCGCCATACATTGCAAAACGGTGATACATTGGGAGCACCGCTCGTTAATCTAAAACGTAAAGAAAATCTATTTCAGACAATCAGTATTATATTTGTTGATATACATTGTAAATGGAGGCGATGAATTGTTCCCAACTATATTTTGTTTTTTCAGTTTTGATATTGGAAACGAATTCGTCATATCGATTTTCTTCAAAAAATTGAATAATTTTTTTTGAAATCAAATCCGAATCGGGATTTACAATATATCCTGTTTTACCATCTAATACAATTTCACTCAGCCCTCCAACATTGGTAGTTATTACCGGTTTTTCAAAATGATAAGCCACTTGTGTTACGCCACTTTGTGTGGCATCTTTATAAGGTTGAACCACGATGTCGCAAGCTGAAAAATAAGTACGCACGTCTGCTTCAGGGATGAAATGAGTGTGTAAAATAACATTGTTTTCTAAATGGTTATTTTTGATAAGATCTAAATATGGTTTTTGATCCGTATAAAATTCTCCGGCAACAATTAGTTTTATGGGTGCATTTTTAATCGCGGGATGACTCATCGCTGTTAGCAACAAATCCAATCCTTTATAATCTCTAATAAGCCCAAAAAATAACAAATATCGAAATTTGACATCTAAACCTAATTGTTGAATGGCATCATTTCTATCCATGAGTTTCCCATAGTTATCATATAAAGGATGTCGGGTAAAAATTCGTGGTTTAATGGTGTCAAACTTTTGTAAATCATTCATTACAGAATGGCTCATCGCCAAAAAACCATGCATACTTTTGAGAAAATAGTTGGTTAGTGGTTTGTCCCAAAAAAATGACTCGTGCGGGATGACATTATCTGTAATGGCAATAATTTTTGTGTGTTTATTTTTACGAACTTTTTTAGCAATAGTTCCAAAACAAGGAGCCATAAAAGGAATCCAATATCTAAAAATTAAAAGATCGGGATTCATTTTTTTGATTTTTCGTCCGATTTTAATCCAATTAAAAGGATTGATAGAGTTAACGCATACCTCAATATCTAAATCGGGTTTAGGCGAATCGGATAATTGCGTTTTTCCGGGAAATAATATAGATGGGTATTGTAATGAGAAAGTTAAAATTTTTACACGGTCTCCATGATCCAGAAATGCTTGTGCTAATCGCTCATTAAATGTAGAGATGCCTCCGCCTCTTAAAGGATAAGCAGAACCTAAAATAATGATGTTTTTTGGAGACATAATGAAAAATTATTCTTTGGTGGCTTTATTGGAGATGACTTCTGCCGGTTGGGCTTTTTCATCTGTCTTTTTTGCTTTCATTTTATGACGCTCTCTTTGAATTTTTTTCTGAGCATTTGGGTCGTAGGTGCTCCAAATAAGATATTTGTTGCGTTCGGTTGAATTTCGGCAAACTAGTTCGGCTAAAAATCCGCCGACAAATAAAATAGTTCCTAAAACCATAGCAAGTAAGGCAAAATAAAACAGCGGTCGGCTAGTCATACTGATGTAAATCTCACCGAAATATTTGGTGCAAATGAGAAAAATGGTGATGATGAAACCGATAAAAAACACAAGTGTTCCAATCAATCCGAAAAAGTGCATCGGACGTTTTCCATAACGAGAAACGAACAGCACCGTCATCAAATCCAAATAACCTTTCATGTAGCGTTCCATGCCGAATTTGCTTTTTCCGAATTTGCGGGCATAGTGTTGAACGATTTTTTCACCAATTTTTTTGAAACCCGCCCATTTTGCAATGATGGGAATATAGCGGTGCATCTCTCCATAAATTTCAATGTTTTTGACAACATCCAACTTATAGGCTTTCAGACCGCAATTCATATCATGCAACTTGATGCCACTCATTTTTCGGACGGTGGCGTTGTAAAATTTGGAAGGGATGCGTTTGTGTAAAGGATCGTGTCGCACTTTTTTCCATCCCGAAACCATGTCGTATCCATCGTTGCGAATCATTTTGTAAAGTTCGGGGATTTCGTCCGGACTATCTTGCAAATCGGCATCCATGGTGATGACCACATTGCCTTGTGCTGCTTCGAATCCGGTTTGAAGTGCAGCCGATTTTCCATAGTTGCGTCTGAAACGGATGCCTTTGATATTACTATTGCGTTGTCCGCATTTTAAAATTTCGTTCCACGAGCTGTCCGAGCTGCCGTCGTCCACCATGACGATTTCGTAGGAATAATTATTTTTTTTCATCACGCGTGCAATCCATGCAGAGAGCTCTCGTAACGATTCTTCTTCGTTGTAAACAGGAACGATAATCGAAATATCCATGTTATTCTTGTTTTTCTTCTGATTTGACAATGAGTTTCTTATGTATAAATGGAGTGGCAAACATCGATACAACGACGGATGCCATCATTACTGTAAAAAATGCCGACGAAACATGCACGTAGGGTTGATTCATGCTGTTAAGTTCATCTAATTTTGCTGCTGTTTCTTCCGAACTGAGATTTTGTGGTATCATCAATTCTTGTTGTTGAAGCTGTTGCGAGTAATAATCGGGAAAAATTTGAGTTTCGCACCAAACGTACGCCGAAAAAATCACAGCAGCAACCAACCCGATAAACATACCGGCTTTCACACCTTTTGCATTTTTGAAATTATCTTGATAAATGTGATTTTTGGCGTATTTGATGCCTTTTGAAATGAAAAATAGATAGGCGGGAAAAGCAAGCAGTAGGTTGCATAATAATAAAAAAGTGTCGTTAGCATTGCTCCAAATGCCGTGTTTTAAGACAGAACATAAAATCAAAACACCGGCTAAATAGCTTCCGAATTTTATTAATGAAACGAAATTTTTTTCTTGTTGCATATTCAAATACACTCTTTTAAAGATGTGTGCAAAGGTAGTGTTTTATGTTTTAATAAAAAATATTTGTTTTGTTTTATCGAATACGAAAAAATGTACCTTTGCACCCGCGGATAAGTCTTATACGATCTGCTCCCTCTGAACTCCCCCAGGACAGGAATGTAGCAAGGGTAGGAGGTAGAAGCGATGCGATATAAGTAGCTTGTCCGCTTTTTTTATACCATTAATTTTCTTTTTCCGTTTCAAACAAACTATCTACAAAAGCTTCTCTATCGAAAAGTTGTAAATGTTCGGCTTGTTCGCCAATACCAATATATTTAACGGGAATTTTAAATTGTTCGGAGATGCCGATGACTACACCTCCACGTGCCGTTCCATCCAATTTAGTGATGGCTAACGCATTAACATCAGTTGCAGCGGTAAATTGTTTGGCTTGCTCAAAAGCATTTTGACCGGTGGATCCGTCCAAAACCAACAAAATTTCGTGCGGTGCATCGGGAATCACTTTGCTCATCACCCGTTTGATTTTTGTCAATTCGTTCATCAAATTCACTTTGTTGTGCAAACGTCCGGCGGTGTCGATAATTACCACATCAGCACCGGTTGAAACAGCCGACTGACAAGCATCGAAAGCTACCGATGCCGGATCGGCTCCCATACCTTGATTGACAATGGGAACATCAACACGCTGCGCCCACAAAATCAGTTGATCGACAGCGGCAGCACGAAAGGTGTCGGATGCTCCCAAAACCACTTTTTTGCCGTGTTGTTTAAATTGATAAGCTAATTTTCCAATGGTAGTAGTTTTTCCAACGCCATTTACGCCAACAACCATAATCACATAGGGCATTTCTCGTTTGGGAAAATCGAAACCTACTTCTACCGTATTGGGATTTTCTGCCAACAAGGCACAAATTTCCTCTTTTAATATTTTGTTTAATGATTCCGTTCCCAAGTATTTATCTCGAGCAACGCGTTCTTCGATGCGTTGAATGATTTTTACGGTGGTTTCGACTCCGACATCTGAAGTGATGAGAATCTCTTCCAAATTATCCAAAACCTCGTCATCCACCTTTGTTTTTCCGGCGATGGCTTTAGCAATTTTCGAAAACATGCCTTCGCGCGTTTTCTCCATGCCTTTGTTCAGATTTTGAACATCTTCTTTTTTATTTCTTGAGAAAAATGAAAATATACCCATGTTAATACTGATTTATGTATGATTTACCAATGATAAATGTTATGATTAAAGTTTGTGCTATTTATTGAATGATAATTTTTTGCGTTATTTTTTCGTTTTGTGTAAGAACTCGGATGACATATAAACCTTTTGCCCAATCGGTAACGGGGATAGACAAAAAAGATGGGCAATGTTGTTGATGAAAAAAGGATTGTCCTAATAGGTTGCAAATTCTGACATCATCAATTTCTGTGTCGGATTGAATGTTGAGGATATGATGTGCCGGATTGGGGAAAACGGAAATTGATGAGGAAATTTCTGTAATATTGGCCGTTTCGCATTCTTCAGGTGATAATTCTGATGTTCCGTTAAGACATATTGTTTGGATGCTGTAGCAATAACGATGGTTGGTTTCAATGGCAGTATCAACATAAGAATTGGCAGTTACATAAGAAAGCAATTCATTGTTTCTGTAAATGTTATAACCGATGGCAGAATTTACCGGCTCCCATGCTATATTAATATGTGTTTTATCGACTGCCACCACTAAAAAATCGGTTATTTCGCAAGAATTTGGTGCGGTAATGGTTTTGCAAATGGTGTCTGAAAAATCGGATTCAGAATTATTATTGCAAGTGGCAGTAACGGAAAAACAATATTCAACGTCAACAGCTCCATATAGTACGGTAAATGTTTTTTCCGGTTCCACATGCACTAAGTTGCCATTATCATAAATATTATAGAGAATGGCAGAAGGAACACTATCCCAAGAAAGTATGAAGACGGGAAAATCATAGTGATCATAATCAATGAAGACGGAAAAATTTTGAGGTGTTTGACAGTCATACTTTTGAGGTGAAAAATGCTTTGAAGGAAGAGATGTGGCTAATAGTGTCCACAAAGTAGTAAAGGCAAAGAAAATTAGAAAACAAGAAAGCAGTAATGTTCTTTTCATTGAAAATGATTTTTAAAAAAAGTAGGGCAAAGGTAATAAAAAAATGAGACTTTCTATCGATGGATCCAATAAACATTTTTTTTGAAAAATTCAGAAGGAAAAAGGTAAAGATTGGTATGTTGAAGATTTTTTTTATTTCTCAAAGTTTGTACCAAAATTAAACAAAAAAAATTTTTGGAAGATGTTTTTTTCTGTTAGTAGCAAAGAATCAATTTCTTACGATACTCAAAAAATCGTTGTTAATATTTAAACAGAAAGATGTTAATAAGTATTTTAGATTTTTTTGCATTAATATTCATTATTATGATTTCTTTGTAAAACAATTTTTAAGATAAAATAATCAATCATTATGTTTGATTATCAATCGTAAAAATTTTTAAACAACAATATTTTTTTAATCATTAATTGAATCGTTCCTAAAAATTGCAGCAATGATGAATGATGCCTTGTATGTAGAAAAATCAATAAAAACTAATACAGAAAGTATCAGTTTTTATAATGAAGTTTTGCAAAAAAGAATCAGACCTTGTCTCTATGCAAAGCAAGAAAGTGAAGAATCCAATGATAAGAAAGAATTAGAAAATAAGCAGTCAACAATGAAAGCGGAAGAAAAACAAGTTGAACAACAGCTACAAATATCGGCAATTCCTTTTGAAGAGGTTTTGCAAAATGCAACTGAATATTTTAAAGGTGATGCTTTAGCTGCAAAAGTATGGGCAACAAAATACGCATTAAAAGATAATCAAGGTAATATATATGAACGTTCTCCGGAGGATATGCACCATCGCATTGCCAAAGAATTGGCACGCATTGAAGCCAAATATCCCAATCCGATGTCGGAGAACGAAATTTTCGATCTTTTAAAAGATTTTCGTTTTATCATTCCACAAGGAAGCCCGATGTCGGGTATTGGAAATAATTTTCAAATCGTTTCGCTTTCCAATTGCTTTGTTATTGGTGATGATATTCCTGCTGATAGCTACGGCGGCATCATGAAAATTGACGAAGAACAAGTGCAATTGATGAAACGCCGCGGCGGTGTCGGGCACGATTTATCACACATTCGTCCTAAGGGAAGTTTAGTAAAAAATAGTGCATTGACATCTACGGGAATAGTACCCTTTATGGAACGCTATTCCAATTCAACTCGTGAGGTGGCTCAAGATGGACGGAGAGGAGCTTTAATGTTGAGTATCAATGTTAAGCACCCTGATGTAGAAGATTTTATTGATGCAAAATTAGATACCGGAAAAATAACGGGAGCTAATGTCTCTGTGAAATTGACGGACGATTTTATGCAAGCAGTGGTTAATAAAACAACTTATACACAACAATATCCGGTTGACAGCAAAAATCCGAAAATCACTAAAGAAATAGAAGCCAACACCATTTGGTCAAAAATTATTCATAATGCATGGAAAGTGGCTGAACCGGGCGTTATGTTTTGGGATACCATTCTTAACGAATCCATTCCGGATGCTTATGCCGATTTAGGTTTCAGAACCATTTCGACTAATCCATGTGGCGAAATTCCGTTGTGTCCATACGATAGTTGTCGTTTATTGGCGATGAATCTTTATAGTTACGTGGAAAAACCGTTCACCAAAGATGCAGAATTTAACTTAGAACTTTTTGTAAATCACGTACAAAAAGCACAAAGAATGATGGACGACATCATTGATTTGGAATCAGAAAAAATTGATGCAATCTTAGCAAAAATTGATTCAGACCCGGAAAGTGAAGAATCGAAACGAACAGAACGCCATTTGTGGGAAAAAATCAAAGAAAAATCTTTGAAAGGAAGAAGAACAGGTTTGGGAATCACAGCAGAAGGAGATATGCTGGCAGCGTTAGGCGTTCGTTATGGTTCAGACGAAGCTATTGAATTTGCTGTTCAAGTGCAAAAAAATTTGGCATTAGCTGCTTACGCATCCTCTGTCAATATGGCTAAAGAACGTGGCGCTTTTCCGATTTATAGTGCAGAACGCGAAGAACATATTCCGATGATTCAACGTATAAAAAAAGAATCTCTTTTGATTTACAATGAAATGAAACGTTATGGACGTCGAAATATCGCCTTGCTGACGATTGCACCAACAGGCAGCGTCAGTATTTGCACACAAACGACTTCCGGTATAGAACCGGTTTTCAAGGTTAATTATCAACGCCGTAGAAAAATTAATCCTACCGATCCTATTGAAAATCAAAACGTTTTTATTGATGAAGTAGGTGATAAATGGGAAGTATTCAATGTGTTCCATCCAAAATTTTACGTTTGGTTAGAAGCTAACGGATACGATGTTGAGGAGGTAAAAAAATATTCGGAAGAAAAATTGACACAATTGATTCAACAATCGCCCTACGATAAAGCAACTGCTAATGATATTGATTGGGTAGCAAAAGTGAAAATGCAAGGAGCTGTTCAACAATGGGTAGATCATTCAATTTCTGTAACCGTCAATGTTCCTAATGATGTTTCTGAAGATTTAGTGGCGGAAATTTATGCAACAGCATGGAAATCAGGATGTAAAGGCATGACGGTTTATCGTGATGGTAGTCGCGACGGCGTGTTGATTTCTAATGATTCCAAAAAACAAGAAGATGAAAATCCGGATTGTATTCATGAATCGTATGCCCCAAAACGTCCTAAACGCTTAGAATGTGAAGTCGTTCGTTTTCAAAATGATTATGAAAAATGGATCGCTTTTGTGGGATTACTTAACGGATGTCCCTATGAAGTATTCACCGGAAAAGCAGATGGTTTTATCATTCCTGTTTGGGTGCAAAGAGGCTGGATTATCAAAAATAAAATTGGTGATGAAGGAGATAAACGTTATGATTTTGAATTTGAAGATAAACAAGGCTATAAAGTTTTAATTCAAGGACTTTCACGCTCGTTTGATCAAGAATTTTGGAACTATGCCAAGTTGATTAGTGGAATTTTGCGACATGGAATGCCTTTAGGTAATGTGGTGAATTTGATTTCGGGTTTGGATTTGCATAACGATTCGATCAATACATGGAAAGTGGGCGTTGAACGTGCGTTGAAAAAATTTATTCCGGACGGAACCAAACCGAAAAACAATGTTTGTCCAAAGTGCAAACAAGAATCCTTAATATATCAAGAAGGATGTTTGGTTTGTTCTTCATGTGGTTATTCGAAATGTGGTTGATATAAAAACGATCAATATAAATCAAAAAAGCGTGATGTGAAATTTCTACATCACGCTTTTTTTATAATTTTCAATTACTCGGCAAAAACAAATATTTTTACAAATTTTAACATCGAAAAAATAGTAATCTTCCTTTATGTCAAAAGATTCGCTTGATTGTAACGCGCATTTTTAAGAAAAAATTTTTTGAAAAAATAAACTTTTTGTCTCGTCCTAAATAACCGTTACAGGTTTTTAGTGATGCAAAATTAGAAAAATCAATCACACAGAATTCTGTGTGATTGATTTTTTTTGTAAGTTTTTATTTTTATAGTACTTTGAAGATGCAT
>JAQUSR010000052.1 GCA_028710155.1 Bacteroidales bacterium
TTTGTGTTCTGATACCCATTTCACGTTGTAATTGCTGACGTTTAACGGCTAATTTTTTAGCTTCACTTTCGTCTTCGTAAACAGCAAAAGTATCACCTGCTTGTGGTGCTCCATTTAATCCTACGAGCAATACAGGCGTTGCCGGACCGGCTTCTTCTAACAATTGTTCACGTTCATTAAACATCGCTTTTACCCTTCCGTAATGTTGACCACACAAAACAATATCGCCTTTGCGTAATGTTCCGTTTTCAACTAAAACGCTGGAAACATAGCCTCTGCCATGTTCCAATTTTGATTCAATCACGGTGCCTTTTGCCAAACGATCGGGATTGGCTTTCAAATCCAATAATTCAGCTTCTAACAATACTTTTTCCAGTAATTTATCAACATTGATTCCTTGTTTAGCAGATATTTCTTGACATTGGTATTTTCCGCCCCATTCTTCTACTAAAATATTCATTTGAGAAAGTTCGGTACGAACGCGGTCGGGATCGGCTCCTTGTTTATCAATTTTGTTGATGGCAAAAACGATGGGAACACCTGCTGCTTGAGCGTGGTTGATTGCTTCTTTGGTTTGAGGCATCACGCTGTCGTCAGCTGCAATAACAATGATAACAATATCCGTTAATTTGGCTCCGCGGGCACGCATAGCGGTAAAGGCTTCGTGTCCGGGTGTATCCAAAAATGTGATTTTTCGTCCGTCATCCAATTGAACAGAATAAGCTCCGATATGTTGAGTAATGCCACCGGCTTCACCGGCAACAACATTAGAGCGACGAATATAATCCAATAATTTTGTCTTTCCGTGATCGACATGTCCCATAACGGTAACCACCGGTTGACGCGGAATCAAAACTTCGTTTTCATTGTGAATTTCTTCCGGTTCTTCGTGTTGCGTTTGGTCGATAAACTCTACTTGATAGCCTAATTCATCGGCTACAATGGAAATAGTTTCAGCACCTAAACGCTGATTGATGGAAACAAATAATCCTAACGACATACACATAGCAATGATTTTGTTGACAGGAACGTTCATCATTGTAGCCAACTCATTGGCTGTAAGGAATTCCGTTACTTTCAAAATCTTTTCTTCTGCTTCTGCCTGACGTTGTTGTTCGGCTAAATGTTTATGTGCCAAATCGCGTTTTTCTCGACGATATTTAGAACCTTTCGATTTTGAAGAAGAGGTTAGCTTGCTAAGTGTTTCGCGTACTTGACGTTGAATTTCTTCTTCGGTCAATTCCACTTTGATAATTTCTTTCTTTTTCGGCTTTTTATTCTTGGCGTTATGATCTCTGTTAAAATCCGGTTTATTGGGTCTATTGTCTTTATTAACGGATGATGCGTCTTTTTTGAATCCGCCGGCTTGATTCTTTTGTGCAGGATTACTCGGTTTATTGGCTCCTTCGGTAGTTGCGGTGGTAGCACCCTCTTTAATACGTTTACGTTTTTTCTTATTTTGTTTATTTTGATCGTTGCTGGACGATGCCACCGGTTTTTTGGGCTTTTTCTGAAATTGGCTTAAATCAATTTTACCGACAACAGTAGTTCCTTCCAATTTCACATATTGTGTCGGAATCATATTATCGTCTTTTTTAGCCGGTGATTCCGCTTCAATTTCTTGTGGTTCTTCTGTTTTCAATTCAGGAACACTTGGTTCCTCGATAGGAGCTTGTTGTGTAGCTTCTGCCTGTAATAATTTTTCAGCTGCTTTTTTAGCTTTTTTCTTTGCTTTTTTGAGGGCGTTTTTCTCTTTTCGTTTTTCATCTTCAAGAGTGGTGCTCTCTTTTCGCATATTTAAGGCATCTAAATCTATAGATCCAACGACTTTTACGCCTATGGTTGGTGTGGAGATTAACGGAGCTTCAGTTTTAGTGTCGTTCTCTTTATTGTCAGCGATGGCTTCAACGGCAGCCTTTTCTTCTATCGATTGCGTTGTTTCTGAAGTGGTTGTATCCGATACTTTTGGTTTTTTTACAACCGTTTCTTCCACTACATGTTCCACGCATTTCGCCTCTTTTTCCATCGGTGAATCTTGCGGCATTTCTTTTGGCAATGGAGCCGGTGTTTCGATGATGGATTCCGAACCTTGTTGACTATTGGTTGATTCAGCGGGAGACTCTACCAATTGATCTTGCAAAGGCGTCTCCGTTTCTTTTACTTTTTTAGTCGATTTTTTGGGTTTATCGGCCACCGTATCCGATTTAGCCGTTGATTTTACCTCTTTCTTTTCAACTACTTCCGGTTTTTCCGGCGTTTCCGATTTTTTATAATCGTTAATGAGATGGCTTTTGATGTTGATATTAACATCTTGATCCCATGCAGGTTCTTCATTTTGTTTTTTGGGCTTGTCGTCTAAACTAATAGTCTCTTTTTTATTGCCGATTGAAATTTTATCGGCATCCATTTTAGTAGCCCTATCTTTGCTGAATTCGTTGATCAAAAGGACATAAAGATCCTCCGGAATTTTTGTATTGGGATTATCTTCCAAAGCATGACCTTTTTTATTCAAAAATTCGATAATGGTTGCTGTGCCGACATTAAAGTCGCTTGCAGCTTTTCTTAATCTAATCGGACTACCTGCCATAAGCTATTTTATTCTCTTTTTTTATCAATATTCTAACTAATTATTTAAACACAGGAATTTTATTCAAATTCTTCACGTAATACTTCCATGACATGATTGACCACATCTTCCTCCAATTCGGCACGTTTCATAATATCATCTGCCGATAAAGCCAAAACGCTTTTAGCGGTATCACAGCCGATATCTATGAGGGCATCAATAACCCATTGGTCGATTTCATCGTTAAATTCTTTCAAATCTACATCTTCGCCATCTGTTTCTGCATCGCGATACACGTCAATTTCATATCCGGTGAGTCTGCCTGCCAATTTGATGTTATAGCCGCCTTTACCAATTGCCAAAGACACTTGATCGGGTTTCATATATACATCGGCTTTTTTCTTTTCCTCATCTACAATGATGTCGGAAATTTTTGCCGGACTCAATGCTCTAGTAATATACAATTGCGGATTGTCGGTATAATTGATGACATCGATGCTTTCGTTACGCAACTCGCGAACGATTCCATGAATACGTCCCCCCTTCATTCCTACGCATGCTCCTACCGGGTCGATGCGTTCGTCATACGATTCAACAGCTATTTTGGCTCTTTCCCCCGGTGCTCTAACAATTTTTTTGATGGTAATTAAACCATCAAACACCTCAGGAATTTCTTGTTCAAAAAGTCGTTCCAAAAAAACCGGTGATGTACGAGAAATAATGATCAACGGACTTCCGCTACGCATATCTACTCGAGAAACCACTGCGCGAAGGGTATCGCCTTTGCGATAGTAATCTGTGGAAATTTGTTCATTTTTGGGAAGCGTCAATTCCATGTTTTCTTCATCCATCACTAAAATCTCTTTTCTCCAAACTTGATATACCTCGCCGGTAATCACCTCGCCCACTTTATCTTTGTATTTGTGATAGACATTGTCTTTTTCAAAATCTTGAATTTTGGTCACCAAATTTTGCCGTATAGACAAAATTTCTCTGCGGCCAAAATCTTTCATGTGAATTTCTTCAGCTACCTCTTCGCCTACGGTAAAATCGGGTTCAATTTTAATGGCATCTGTATAGGCAATCTCGCTATTAGGATCGGTTACAGCTCCGTCTTCCACAATAATTCGATAGTGAAAGATCTGTAAATCGCCCTTATCAATATTGACAATAATATCAAAATTATTGTCATTACCATATTTTTTAATCAGCGTTGAGCGAAATACATCTTCCAAGATGCGCATCATCGTCTCTCGATCAATATTTTTGAATTCTTTAAATTCAGCAAAAATGGGTACTAAGTCTTTTGTTTCCATTTATCTATGTATTATTATTTAAAACTTGATAAGGGCTTTCGCCTCTTTAATGTCGTTGAAAAGAAATGTTCGTTGTTGTGCAAGATTGTTTTTACCGGGTTTTTGTCCTTTTTTCATCACGGGGGCAATTTCTAACACCACTGAAATGTCGTTCAATGATTGCAAAATCCCTTCCACTTTTTCTCCTTCGTAGGTAGTGATACGAACATCTTTTCCGATATGTTTTTGATATTGACGCATTGTCGAAAAAGGAGTGTCAGCTCCGGCTGACATTACACGCAATTCAAAATCCTCTTCATCGCGATTTAATGATCCTTCTACAAAACGACTAACTTTGACACAATCGTCAATGGTAACCCCTGAATCACTATCAATAACGACAACAATAACGTTGTTAGGTTTCACAATTACAGCGACCAAAAACAACGTTGTATCTTGCAAATGCTGTGTTAATAAATCTTCTAAACGTTTCTTATTCAATGCTATATATTATATAAAAAGGGACTATCGTCCCCACAATTCATTCCGTCTGTCGCAAAAAAAATACCTTATTTTTGCGAGTGCAAAGGTATTATTTTTTTGTTTATCAACTAAAAAGCAATGTTTTTTTATTAAAAATATATATATAAAACGCACTATTTAAAATAATTTCATGTATTTTATTCATTATCTGTTACTTACAATATTTTTTAATTTCAAAAAAAATTTGGGATAAAAAATCAAGCAGAATGAATGAATAAAACACATTCAACACCAAGAAAACCCATCGGAAACAGCCACACGAAACTTTTGACGAAAAGTTGATTATCCATGAATAATATTACCTTTGCACACCGAAAATTTCAAGAATGGACGAAGATTTGAATTTGAGTGAAGATGAAAAAAAATTGTTGGATCGTTTTGATCAAATGATTCAATCGGACGGTGTTTATTTTTTTGATAGTGAAGAACTTGAAATTATCATTGATTGTTATTTAGATAATAACGAATTGGAAAAAGCGGCTACAGCCATCCGATTAGCCTTCGCACAATATCCCAACGATTCTTATTTCCTGCTTAAAAAAGCACAATATTACATGCAAACCGGTCAATTAGACAAAGCCATTCAAATTTTGGATGAAGGCTCTTTCGACCCGGACGATCCTGAAATGTTGATCATTCGTGCTCAAATTTTCAGTCTGAAAGATCAATCCGACATTGCCATTCAGCTATTAAAACGCGTGATTTCAATCGACGATGATTTCAAAGAAGAAGCCTACATATTGATTGCCAGCGAATATGAATCAATGAATGATTTTAAACAATCGTTGGATTGGTTGAAACTCGCTTTGGAAATAAATCCGGAAAACGAATTGACCATCACCTCTATTTCTTCGAGTTACGAACTTTTAGATCGTCCCAAAGAAGCCATTCAATTTTTTAAAGATTTTTTAAAAAATCATCCTTTTAGCACCTTTGCATGGTTTTCGTTAGGCTCGTTCTATTCTTTGCTTTCCGAGTTTGAACAAGCCATTGATGCGTATGATTATGTTTTAGCCATAGACGAAAAATTTTCATCCGCCTGTTTCAATAAAGCCAATGCTTTAGCCAATATAGGCCGTTATGACGAAGCCATTGAATCGTATCAAGAAACATTATCGTTAGAAGATCCGGAATCTACCACATACTACTACATTGGAGAATGTTACGAAAAAAAACGAGATTTTTCGACTGCCCTCTCCTACTACAAACAAGCTTTGGAAATTGAAAAAGACCCCGATCACGAAATTCATTGTGGTATTGCCGTTTGTTTGTTGGAATTAAACCGTCCGGAATTAGCTTTTCAATTCATTAACAAAGCCCTTGAAAAATCACCAGAAAATACTGATTATTGGTTTGTAAAAGCCGACATTCAAAAACGCATGGGCAACCTTGATGAAGCCGTCATTTGTTATCAAAAATCCATCGATTTAGGAAGAGACGATTGGGATGTATGGCTCGATTATTCTGATACTTTGATGGAACAACAAAATATTGAACAAGGTTTTGCCATTTTGGCACAAGGCATCAAACGTTTGCCCGATGCTGCAGCCATCCGTTTTCGAATCGCCGCCTGCTTTGCTAAATACGGAAAACTTAAAGATGCTGAATCTTTCTTTGCCATGGCACTAAAAATGGACAAAGAGGGCTATCAAGATGCTTTTGATTACTATCCTGCCATGAAAGATATGCCTACTTTTATCAATCTTGTGATGGAAGCCGAACAAGATTAATCAACATCAATTGCTGATGAATATGACCATTTTTTCATGCAATTTTTTATCAAAACACACAATATTTTCTCAGAATTATTGTTGAGTGAATAGACCATTATGGACCTAATTATCATTCTTTTATTAATCTTTCTGAACGGTTTTTTCTCCATGAGCGAAGTCGCGCTGATTGCTGCTCGAAAATCGGGGCTACAACTGCGTGAAAAACAAGGATCTAAATCCGCCAAAACAGCTCTTAAATTAAAAAATCATCCGGACATTTTTCTTTCCGCCATCCAAATCGGCATCACCCTGATCGGCATTCTGACCGGTATCTTTTCAAGCAGTGCTTTTGCTGCCGACTTTGCTAAAACGTTAGAAAAAATCGGTTGTAGCGCCCTTTATTCCTTAGCCCTTTCTCAGACGCTTATTGTTATCATTATCACATTTTTAACCATCGTTTTTGGTGAATTGATTCCTAAACGTATCGGACTCAGTTTTTCCGAAAAAAAAGCATTGCAAGTGGCTCCGATAATGCATATTTTTGCCAAAATTTCGACTCCGTTTGTTTGGATTTTATCAAAAAGCACTTCGTTGATTTTTAAATTATTCGGAATCAAAAATCATGTTCAAAAAATCACTGAAGAAGAGATTAAATACATCATCGAAGAGGGGAAAAACAGCGGAGTCGTGCAAGAAGTCGAACAAGATATTGTAGAACGTGTTTTTTCGTTGGGCGACCGAAAAATTGAATCCATTATGACTCCCCGAAACGACATCGTTTGGTTGAATACTTCCGCCACCAATCAACAAATTATTGAACTTATTACCAATGATTTACACGAAGTTTATCCAATAGCTCAAGATTCTTTGGATCACTTAAAAGGAGTTGTTTATTTGAAAGAGTTGTTTGGAAAATTGGACGATCCGAATTTTTCATTAGAACAGATGATTCGACCTGCACATTTCCTTCAAGAAAACATTGCTGTTTATTCGGCTTTGGAAAAATTTAAATCCAAAAAAATCAAATTCAGCTTGATATACAACGAATTTGGGAGCATTCAAGGTGTGGTTACTTTAAAAGATATGTTGGAAGCCTTAGTCGGAACAATTCCGGAAGCCAACGAAGAACAAGAAATCGTCCAACGACAATCGGGCGGATGGCTAATTGACGGTCACTGCTCATTATATAATTTTTTGACTTATTTCGAAATCGAAGAATATTTTTCTCAATATGAATGCCATACTTTAAGCGGATTGGTTTTGGAAATTTTAGAACATATTCCACACACCGGTGAAAAAGTTTCATGGAAAAATTTTACATTTGAAATCATGGATATGGATGGCATTCGCATTGACAAAATTTTAGTAGAAAAGAACATAAACATTAATGAATAATTAACTTATGAAAAAGATTGTATGGATTTTTTTGATGATCGGCATCACCTTTTTCGCCGCTCAAGCCCAAACTAATGCACTGGAGAATTTAACACCTATCACGCTTCCCGTGGCTGCTACCGACAGCATTACCACTGATTCTACTAATAGTTCATGGGTGAGTAGCGTTGTGGATTGGTATATGAATAATCTTAACTATTACACCGTTACATTACTCATGGCTGTCGAAAGCTCGTTTATTCCTTTTCCATCTGAAGTGGTGGTTCCGCCGGCAGCTTATGCAGCTTGCAACCCTGAAAGCAATATGTATGTTACCAATTCCAACTTTATTAATATATTGTTAGTCATCTTATTTGCAACTATTGGTGCTTTACTTGGCGGTTTTGTTAATTATTATTTGGCTTATTTTTTAGGACGACCCATTATTTACAAATTTGCCGACAGCAAATTGGGACATCTTTGTATGATTAACAGCGAGAAAGTTCAAAAAGCGGAAGCCTATTTTGTAAAACACGGAAACGTTTCCACTTTTATTGGACGTTTGGTGCCGGGCATCCGTCAATTAATTTCCATCCCCGCCGGCTTAGCCAAAATGAAATTGGCTCCTTTCATTCTTTACACTTGCTTAGGTTCCGGTTTATGGAATGTTGTTTTAGCTGTTTTAGGATATGTGGCTCATGGTCAGCAAGATATTATCAACAAATATAACACCGAATTTTCTTACGGTTTGTTGATTTTAGGTGCTTTATTTATTGCCTATTTGATATGGAAAGGAATCCAATCAAAAAAGAAAAACAATCGTGATTGATGCTGCCGTTTTCGTGGCATCAAATTTTTAACTAATCATTCCCCAATTGCCGCTCACAGAATCCATCTTTCGCAATTGTAGTTGCAGCGTGGCATTTTCGGGTAAAGACAAATTCGGATCGGTTGATAAAATTTCCATAGCTTCGATTCGTGCCGTTTTTACCATAGCTTCATCTTGAACAATGCTGGCAATTTTCAAATCCATGATTCCGCTTTGCCGTGTTCCGACAATATCGCCCGGACCACGCAATTTCAAATCGGCTTCAGCAATTTTGAATCCGTCTGTGGTTTGCACCATCGTTTCTAAACGCAGGCGTGCATCTTGCGACAGCTTAAAACTCGACATCAAAATGCAAAACGACTGATCGGCACCACGTCCCACACGCCCACGCAGCTGATGCAGTTGCGATAGTCCAAAACGTTCGGCACTTTCTATCACCATCACCGAAGCATTGGGCACATCTACGCCCACTTCAATAACGGTGGTTGCTACCAAAATATGCGTTTTTCCCTCTTTAAAACGTTGCATTTCATAATCTTTAATCTCCGGTTTCATTTTTCCGTGAACAATGCCGATTTGATAGTCGGGCAACGGAAAATCACGAGAAATGCTGTTGTAGCCATCCATTAAGTCTTTCAAATCCAAAGTTTCCGATTCTTCAATCAACGGATAAACCACATAAATTTGTCGTCCCTGACGAATTTGATCGCGCATGAAAGCAAAGACCAACAAACGTTTAGAATCGTAGTAATGCACCGTTTTTACCGGCTTCCGACCCGGAGGCAACTCGTCGATGATCGAAACATCCAAATCTCCATAAACCGTCATGGCTAAAGTGCGCGGAATGGGGGTTGCCGTCATTACCAAGACATGCGGAACAATGTCGTGATTTTTAGTCCATAGTTGCGCCCGCTGTTGCACACCAAACCGATGTTGCTCGTCGATAACCGCCAAGCCGAGGTTTTTAAATTGCACTGCGTTTTCAATCAAAGCGTGTGTTCCGATGAGAATGTGGATATTACCGTTTTCCAAATCAGAAAAAATCTTTTTTCGTTCAGCCGTTTTTGTCGAACCTGTCAGCAGTCGCACTTGCAACGACATTTCGCCTAAAAATTTCGAAATCGTATTGAAATGTTGTTGTGCCAAAATTTCAGTGGGAGCCATCATACAAGTTTGATAGCCGTTGTCGATGGCAATCAGCATCGAGAGTAACGCCACCAATGTTTTACCGCTGCCTACATCACCTTGCAGTAAACGATTCATTTGAGCTCCGGTACAAGTATCGCGACGAATTTCTTTCACCACACGTTTTTGTGCGTTGGTTAATTCAAACGGCAGATAATGGTTATAGAAGTTGTTGAAATTATCGCCAACCGTTTGAAATACAATTCCCTTTAACTTTTTAGCACGATAGATTTTAGAACGTAAAATTTGCAGTTGCATAAAAAGCAGTTCTTCAAATTTCAACCGTTTTTGTGCTTCGTGTAACAAGGTTTCATTTTGTGGAAAATGAATATTGCGAAAGGCTTGTTCGTGCGACAAAAGCCGATATTTTTTGATGAGATTGTCAGGGAGATTTTCTGGAATTTTTTGTACAACGGTTTTTAGCAATATTTCGGTTAGTTTGCTGATACCACGACTGTCCAATCCTTTTCTTTTCAAAGCCTCCGATGAATTGTACACCGGCATGATGCCTTCAGCAAGGTTGGCTTCAAATTGTGCTACCGTTTCAATTTCGGGATGGGCAATATTAAATCGTCCGGAAAAGATAGTGGGTTTTCCGAAAACGACATATTCGAACCCTTTCAACACCTTTTCTTTCACCCATTTTATTCCTTGAAACCACACCAATTCAATTTTTCCGGTGTCGTCTTGCAAAACGGCTGTCAGTCGTTGTGCTCGCCCTACGCCTTGCATATCAACGGCAACAATTCGACCACGCAACAACACGTTAGGCATGGCGGAATGCACTTCGCTGATGCTACGAATTTCTTTTTTGTCGTAGTAGCGAAACGGAAAATTGTTCAACAAATCTTCAAAACGGAAGATGCTCAACTCTTTTTTGAGTACCTCCGCCCGCATAGGTCCCACCCCTTTTAAAAATTCGATGGGCGTATCCAAGATTTGTTGCACGTTGCTATTCATGTAGTTATCTTAATTATTGTTATTGTTTTATATGCAATTTCTATCAATATTTTTTTTAAACCATGAATCAAAAAAATTTGAGTGTAAAGGTATGGTATTTTCAGAAACGGACCGCGTAGATCGTGAAGAATCTTTCATAATTAAGATTGTGTTCCGCCTCAAATTTCTTGATGATTTAATATTTTATATCCCCTTTTCCGTCACTCGTCAACAAAAAATCCAATTTCTATTTCGTTTTTTAAATAGTGTAATTCCGTAAAACCCATATACAATAATTCGCAAAAAAATCCGTAAATAGATTACCTTCGCAGCCTCAAAAAGCGAAGTGAATATTATGGCAAGAGAAATAAAATTTAGCTTGATTTACAGAGACATGTGGCAGTCATCGGGAAAATATGTACCACGTGTCGATCAATTAATTCAAATAGCTCCCGTGATTGTTGATATGGGTTGTTTTGCCCGTGTTGAAACCAACGGAGGTGCTTTCGAACAAGTCAACTTGTTATACGGAGAAAATCCAAATACAGCTGTCCGCGAATGGGTGAAACCGTTCAATAAAGCGGGCATCCAAACCCACATGTTGGAACGTGCTTTGAATGGATTACGCATGTTTCCGGTTCCGGCAGACGTGCGTCAACTGATGTTTAAAGTAAAAAAAGCACAAGGCGTTGATATTGCCCGCTCGTTTTGCGGATTGAACGACCATCGCAACTTGGAGCTTTCCATTAAATATGCCAAAGAAGCCGGCATGATTTCGCAAGCAGCTTTGAGTATCACCCATTCTGCCATTCATACGGTGGAATATTATATGCAAGTAGTTGATAAATTGGTGGAATATGGTGCCGACGAAATCTGTCTGAAAGATATGGCGGGCATCGGTCGTCCCGTAACTTTGGGGAAATTGGTACACGCCATCAAAACAAAATATCCGCATATCAAAGTTCAATATCACGGACATAGCGGACCCGGATTTTCGGTTGCCTCGATGTTGGAAGTAGCCCGCGCCGGTGCCGAATATATTGATGTTGCAATGGAACCGCTATCGTGGGGCATGGTGCATCCCGATGTGATTACCATTCAAGCCATGTTGAAAGATGCCGGATTTTTGGTACCCGACATCAACATGAAAGCCTACATGGAAGCACGCCATCTGACTCAAAATTTTATGGATGAATTTTTGGGTTATTTCATTGATAAGAAAAACAAAGTTTCTACCTCATTGTTGGTCGGACCGGGACTTCCTGGCGGCATGATGGGATCGATGATGGCTGACCTGAAAGGCGCACACAACGGCATTAATATGTTTTTGAAAAAAGCCGGTAAAGCAGAACTTTCTGAAGATGCCTTGTTAGTCGAGTTGTTTAATGAAGTACAATATGTTTGGCCTAAAGTGGGAAATCCGCCGTTGGTCACTCCGTTCAGTCAATATGTGAAAAACATTGCTTTGATGAACATTATGCAGATGGCACAAGGGAAACCGCGCTTCAGCAATATGGATAAAAATACTTGGGACATGATTTTAGGTAAAACCGGAAAACTCCCCGGCACTTTGGCTCCCGAAATCATTGAACTCGCTAAAGAAAATAATTTTGAATTTTTCACCGGAACACCGCAAGATAACTATCCCAACGAATTGGATAAATATCGTGCCGAAATGAAAGAGTTGGGATGGGATACCGGAAAAGACAATGAAGAGTTATTTGAATTTGCTATGCACGATCGCCAATATCGCGACTATAAAAGTGGCGTTGCCAAAGAACGTTTTTACAAAGAGTTGGAAAAAGCTGTGGAAGATAGCAAATCGATTGGAACAGCACCGGCTGCCGCACCACAAGATGCATCGCAAAAACCACCTGTGTTGTATCCCAATGCAACACCGATGGTAGCTTCTGTCAATGGCCAAGTGATTTGGGAATACGATGTCATCAACGATTCAAAAGAACCACCTATCGGTACAAAAATCACTGAAGGTGAACGCATTTGCACCATTGCAGCCTACTACGGATTGGAAGACATTCCGGCACCTATCACCGGAAAAATTGTTTACATCGTTGCCAAACAAGGCAAAATGGTAAAAAAAGGCGACGTCATTGCTTGGGTAATCTAACAAACAACATGAAAATCAAAAGTTTTATTCCATTTATTATTTGGACTATTCTTATCATGATACTTTTGGGGCTTCCGGGGAAATTCTTTCCGAAAGTCCCAAATTTTTGGGAATGGTTATCTTGGGATAAATTAGTTCATTTTGTGCTTTTCGGCACCTTTTGTTTTTTGTTTTTATGGGGTGTTAAAAAACAAAATATCCTTCAAAAACGCCATTATATTATTGCCGGAATAATCGGAATTTTTTATAGTGGATTAACGGAGCTTTTACAGCACTTTGTGTTTATCAAACGCAACGGAAATTGGTACGATTTTTTGGCAGATGTAATAGGATGTTTTTTAGGACTATACCTATTCAATATATTATACAAAAAATGGTTCTCAAAAACCTCCAAGTCATAACGTCTTCAAGAAAGATTATTTTTCTTCAAAAATCACTTGTAAAACCACATTGCCAACAACATTCAGCGTAGTGGGATCAATTTTTTCGATATTATCTTCCATCGTATGCCAATAATAGACAAAGTTGTGATTTGATTCCGGAGAAGCATCATAATGAATAATATCAATGGTTGGAATTTTCGCGATTTCGTTAACAAAATAATGATCATCGGTGATATAACCTCCGTCAGCATCAATAAAATAGTTACTGTAACCCATTTTTGCAGCGGTATTCCAAACCTTTTCGACAATTTGTGGTGCAAAATATTGCGAAAGTCGCTCTTTATAAAAGCGCGCATTTTTATCACCTACCATATCCAATAAAATTCCATAAGCTGCTTTATATCCGAAAAGATGTGGATTAGCAGCCCAATATTGCGATCCTAAGCCCCAATAATTTTCGCTATTTTGTTTTTGCATATCATGTGTAGGACCATAATCTTCGGCATCAAACAAAACGATGTCGATACCTACATTCGGACGTTGTTTTTGAATGACACGGGCAATTTCCAACAAAACACCTACGCCGCTAGCACCATCATTAGCACCATCAATGGCTTTTTGGTGATTTTCTGGATTGGAATCGTAATCGGCAAAAGGACGTGAATCCCAATGCGAAGCCAAAAACACACGTTTTGTTTTTTCGGGATTAAATGCACCGATAATATTTTTTCCGTTGATAATGGAACCATCAAAAGCTCGCGATTGAAACGGTTGAACATAAACAGTGTCGCAATATTTTTGCAACGTGGCAATTAAATATTGTACACATTGCAAAGAGGCAGCAGTATTAGGCACACGCGGACCAAAATCAGTTTGATTTTTCACAAATTGAAAAGCAGAATCTTTGTTAAAAAAAGGAATTGTTATGGTTGCCTCTTCTTTTTGTGGATTTTTTTGAGGAGAATCGTTGCAAGCTATGATCAATAGTGAAAATGATATCGCTGTGATAATTAGATATTTAACATTCATATTCGATAAATTTTTAGAAGTTGCAAAAATAAACAAAAACACAATTGATTGACATTCAAAATTATATTCAAAAAAAAGAAAAATTTTTTCAAAAAAAGGAAATTTGATATTGAAAATAATTACCTTTGCACCCACGAAAAAAATAACAATGCGGGGTGGAGCAGAGGTAGCTCGTCGGGCTCATAACCCGAAGGTCAGAG
>JAQUSR010000197.1 GCA_028710155.1 Bacteroidales bacterium
GTTTGGAATCAGTTGGAAAACTATCTCCAATCTCAAAAGATTTTTTCGGCCATCACTATGTTTGTGTGGATTATTGGCATTGGAACATTGATAGCGGGCATTGTAGGAGTCAGCAATATTATGTTGATTACGGTTCGTGAACGCACCAAAGAATTTGGTATTCGCAAAGCTTTGGGAGCCAAACCTTCGTCGATTATTCGTATGATTGTTGCCGAATCGTTAGTAGTAACTGCATTTTTTGGCTATATCGGAATGGCTTTCGGAATTATTGTAACCGAAATCATTGGCAAAATCATGAATAGCAATATGACATTAGGAGAACAAGGACCTACGATGTTTAAAGATCCGACTGTCGATTTGGGCATTGCCATTGCAGCAACCTTAGTGTTAATTATTGCCGGCGTGTTGGCAGGCTATTTTCCGGCTCGCAAAGCGGTAAAAATTAAACCGATTGAAGCACTACGAAGCGAATAAAAAGTCGGTTACAAATTTGAAAGTAAAAATGAAGAGTATCGTTACATATTGAAAAATTATTTTTTCGTTTAAAACAATCAGAATAAATAAGAGCTACTTTAAAAATGAATAAGATAATAACAAAAATACTTGCTGCCGCTATCATCGCTTTCATGATGTTGGGCTGTCATAATGCAGAAAAACCAATGGAAAAAGAAACTGTAAAAAGAGATTCAATCAGTCAAATACAAGATACTGTAAAAACAGCACCTATTCGATGTGTGTATAAAACACACGGAACTTGTTCACAAAGTATCACTTTTGATATTCAAGACGATGTGATTACCAACATTGTATTTGAAAAAGGCTGTAACGGAAATTTGAAAGCTATTGCTCACTTGGTGGATGGCTGGACGGTTGCAAAAATTGAATCGTATTTAAAAGGCAATACATGCGGCGACAAACAGACTTCATGTGCCGATCAGTTGGCAATAGCGGTCAGACAAGCCTACGAAGAGACGCATCAATAGTAAAAATGCAATAGACGACATTATGTTCGATTTAGATAAATACAAAGAGATCTGGCAAACCATTTCCAGAAACAAAATGCGCAGTTTTTTGACAGCGTTTGGCGTTTCGTGGGGCATTTTTATGTTTGTGGTGATGTCGGGTGTGGGAAAAGGATTTCAAAACGGTTTTATGACCGGACTGACCGACTTTGCACAAAATTCCGTTTTCCTCTTTAGCAATCGCACCAGTGTTGAGTATAAAGGATTTAACTCCGGACGTTTTTGGAACCTCACTAATGAAGATATTGATTTAGTAAAACAAAATATTCCGGAGGTGAAATATATTTCGGGCAACTTAGGCATCGGCAGTAGAACTGTTATTAGAGGTGAAAAATCAGAAGATTATTTTGTACAAGGCATCGGCGTTGATTATTACAAAATTGATCCTCAACCAATAATGTTTGGTCGTGTTTTCAATCCGGTGGATATTCAAGAAAAACGAAAAGTTTGTGTCATTGGACGAAAAGTTTATGAAGCGTTATTTAAAAACGATGAAAATCCGATTGGAGAGCGACTTTCGGTCAATAACATTTACTACACGATAATCGGTGTTGTCAACCCTTCGGGAAAAGTAAACATCGGCGGTGATGCCAGCGAAAGTATTACCGTTCCCGCTACAACGTTACAACAAGTGGAAAATTACGGAAACATTATCGGAATTATGGCAATTGCTGCCTACGATAACATTGATATAAAAGACGTCGAAAAAAAAGTAAAAGATGTTTTAAAAGTAAAACATTTTATTGCCCCTGAGGATGATACGGCGATCGATAGTTTTAATTTGAAAGAGATGTTTCTCATGTTCAGCTATTTGTTTTTAGGAATACAACTATTGATTTGGTTTGTGGGTATCGGAACCTTGCTTGCCGGCGTGGTGGGCATCAGCAATATTATGTTGGTTTCCATTCGCGAACGAACCAACGAAATTGGTATCAAACGGGCGTTGGGTGCCAAACCTGCAGCTATTTTAAAACAGATTGTTGGAGAGAGTGTTACATTGACATTGATTGCCGGATTGGTGGGGCTGTGTTTGGGCGTTGGTGTATTATCGGTGGTTGATAAAATTACCGCTGTATCAGCGGCAGCAGGCGAAACGATGTTTGCGAGCCCTCAGATTTCGTTTTCGTTAGCAGTGTTGGCACTTACCATTTTAATTGTTTCGGGTGTTTTGGCGGGAATTATTCCGGCACGAAAAGCGTTGGAGATCAAAGCTATTGATGCGCTTCGAGACGAATAAAAATTGAAAAAAGAATAGAATCAGAAAAATTAATCATCATGAAAACTGAAAAAATATTACGCAACACATTGATTTTTTGGACACTGTTTATCGGTATCGGAGCTGTGGTAGGCAGTGTTGCCATGATTTTTTTAGATCCGTCTGGACAAGATTGGGGCATGGCTCCTATTTTGTCGTTGCTGCAAAACCGGATGCCTTTTGCCGACATTTTTTTCACCGATTTTAGGTGGTCGGGTGTGGCTTTGATGAGTGCTTGCGGCATTCCGCAGTTGCTGACAGCCGTGTTGTTGTTTTTGAAACATCGTTGGGCAACAATGGGCGGAATTATCAGTGGTATTATATTGATACTCTGGATTATTTTGGAATTTTTCATTTGGGGTTTTGCCGGCTTGTCGGTTGCCTATTTCATTTTCGGTGTTTTGGAAATGCTGAATGGAATTGTTTTGTATAAAAGAGAAAAATGTATTAAATAAATAATTGAATAATAATATCTTATGAAAAAGCTTATTAAATTTTTAATGTTTGTGGTCTTAGGGCTGTTAGTCATCGGAACATTTGTATTTCTTTGGCAAAAATCAAGACCAAAAGTTGTTGAATATGAAGAAGTTCAACCAGAAGTAAGGAACATCTATAAAAAGAGTATCATCAACGGAAAAATTGAACCACGCGATGAGATTTTATTGAAACCGCAAATTTCGGGCATCATTACCGAGATTTACAAAGAAGCCGGTCAAATGGTACATGCAGGAGACGTGATTGCCAAAGTGAAAGTGATTCCCGACATCGCACAGTTGAGCAGTGCC
>JAQUSR010000053.1 GCA_028710155.1 Bacteroidales bacterium
ATAGCCGTGACCGGCGTGCAACTCAACGGCATCAAAACCGGCTTCGCGTGCCAAGTTGACGGCTTTTCCGAAATTTTTTGCCATCGGAGCAATCTCCTCTTTACGCATTCCGCGAACAAAAGTAGGAGAGTAGAGGTTAAATCCACTCGAAGCACCAATAGGCGTGCATTTGGTCATAGCTCTATGCGACATGTTGCCGCAGTGTCCGATTTGAATAGAGGCAGCAGCTCCCTCTTTGTGAATGGCATCAGTCATTTTACGAAGGGCAGGAATTACTTCGGGGCGTAGCCAAATTTGTGTCGGAAACGAAAGTCCGTTTTGCACCACCGAGGCGTATGCGATAGTTGTCATGCCAACACCGCCGGCAGCCACTGATTGATGATAGTTAAATAATTTTTCGGATGGACCGTTATTCTCGCCCATTCCTTCAAAAGCGGCGGCGCGGATGGTGCGATTGCGAAGCGTCAACGGACCGATTTGAGCCGGAGTAAAAAGTTTTGATTCCATAAAAAGTCAGGTATAATTTATTAATATTTTTTCATCAAACAAATCAACATTCTAATCATTTTCTTAAAAAAGGCATCAAAAAAATTTAATTTAATGACACGTGCAAAGGTATATCTTTTGGGTATGATGAACCATTTTGATGTAATTATTTCGATGAAAAATATTTTTTGCAAAAGGTTTTTTATTGGAAAAAATTGATTATTTAATTTTTTGATGGTTTCATACAAATTGTAGGGAATGATCAAAATTCATTATTTTTTAATGTTTTATAAAAATAGAATCAGCTATTGACTATCAAAATCAAATGGTTTTTAGAATAACATAATTTGTTAAAGACAGAAAGCATTTGTATGAAAAATAATAATCTTGCCTGCAAACTTTTTTGAGAAGACTGACTTAAAGGTTTATTGAATCTTTGCCCATCAAGTAGTATGCTGATAGGTCAAATTTTGATCTTTTTTTATGAATGATTAATTAAAAAGTTCAACTCAAAATGTTTTCTCCATTAGCAACTATTTTTTCAACGACAAAAGGCCATGCTTATAAAAATACTTCAAAAAAAATAAAACTTTTTTATTTAAATGAGCATTAAACAATACAACCTTTTCATCATTTATATACCTTTGCACCGATTTTGAAACAATGAATACAAAGCATAAAAAAAAATGAAATTAATTTGTATTTGTTTGTAGATCAAAATATTAAATTAATATGTAGTTCATTATCTATTAAATATAAAAATTCAATGATTCCTATTCAAACCATCAGGCAAGATCCGCAATTTGTCATTGATCGACTTGCTGTAAAAAATTTTAATGCAAAAGACATTGTTACTGAAATTTGTCGTTTAGACGATTTAAGACGCAATACGCAAAAACAATTAGACGACATTTTGGCAACATCGAATAAGAAAGCTGCCGAAATAGGCATGTTATTCAAACAAGGAAAAACTGCTGAAGCCAACGCTATCAAAGAGGCTACGACACAATTGAAATTACAATCGAAAGATTTAGAACAACTTTATAATGAAACGGTTGAGAAATTAAATACCCTTCATGTTCAGTTGCCCAATTTGCCACATAGTTCTGTTCCTAACGGGAAATCGGCAGAGGACAACGAAGTGGTTTATACCGAAGGAGAAATCCCTCAATTACCTGATAACGCATTACCACATTGGGAGTTAGCAGCCAAATGGAAAATTATCGATTTTGAGTTGGGCAACAAGGTTACCGGTGCCGGATTTCCGTTCTATCGTGGTAAAGGTGCCCGTTTGCAACGTGCGTTGATCAACTTTTTCCTCAACGAAGCTATTGCTGCCGGCTACGAAGAGTATCAGCCACCGTTGGCAGTGAATGCTGATTCTGGTTTTGGCACCGGACAGCTTCCCGATAAAGAAGGACAAATGTATCATTGCGAGGAAGATGACCTCTATCTTATTCCAACAGCAGAAGTTCCTATTACCAATATTTTCCGCAATACAATTTTGAATGCAGACGAATTTCCGATAAAAAACGTAGCGTATTCAGCTTGTTTTCGTCGTGAAGCCGGTTCTTACGGTAAAGATGTTCGCGGACTTAATCGGTTGCATCAATTTGATAAAGTAGAGATTGTGCAAATTCAACACCCCGATCATTCATATCAGTCGTTGGAAGATATGAAGGCACACGTTGCTTCGTTATTGCGAAAATTGGAACTTCCATTCCATGTATTGCGATTGTGTGGCGGAGATATGAGTTTTACATCAGCCATCACTTTCGATTTCGAGGTGTGGTCGGCAGCACAAAAACGATGGTTGGAAGTTTCTTCCGTTTCTAATTTTGAAGATTATCAAGCCAATCGTTTGAAATGTCGGTTTAAGGGCGAAGACGGGAAAACGCGTTTGGTGCATACGCTCAACGGTAGTGCGTTGGCGTTGCCGCGAATTGTTGCCGCCTTGTTGGAAAACAATCAAATGGAAGATGGGCACATTCGCATTCCAAAAGCATTACAAAGCTATACGGGCTTTGATATAATATAAAAAAAACGGGGCAACCCGTTTTTTTTATGAATGAATTTTGTGAACGATGTTAGTCGTAGAATATCCTTCTATCAAGGCAATGGTTTCCACTTTTCCGCCTTTTGCCGTTACAATATCGTAACCGACAACGGTTTCCGGTTGATAATCGGCTCCTTTAATTAAAACGTCAGGTTGAACGATTTTGATTAAGTTGTAAGGGGTGTCTTCTTCAAAAATCACCACGGCATCTACAAAAAACAGAGCAGCCAACAATTCGGCACGAGCTTTTTGCGGGTTGATGGGGCGACTCTCACCTTTCAAACGCCGTACAGAATCATCCGAATTAAGACCAACGATTAATACATCGCCTTTTTCTTTGGCTTGTGCCACATACTCGACATGACCGACATGTAAAATATCGAAACAACCATTCGTAAACACAATTTTTTGTTGCCGATTACGCCATTTTTCCAGCGTTGTCGACAACGAATTACTCGAAAGGATTTTTTGTTGGATGAAGGTTAAATTTTGCATGATTCTTAAAAAAATTATTCGCTTAACGCTGCTACAAGGGCGTTTGAAATCAAAACTTTTATGGTACAATCACAATTTGTATTCCTTTTTTTTAACTAAATTGCGTTGACCAAAAGTAGGTTATGTTTTTAAATCAAATATCTATTTACGTCTTCGATGGCTTTTTTGCCATTCAAACAGTACTTTTGTGCGTTTGATTTTTATTATGCGTAGGTAAAAAGATCAGTGTAGCCAATCCCAACAAGATGATAATAGCTTGTTGAACACTCCAAACGAGCCATCCCAAAGTGTAGCCTGAAATGGCAGGAACATCCCAGAGTCCCAAAGTTTCGGAAATAATTGCCGGATAAATACCGATTCCGCCTTGAACAACAGCGATGCCGATCGTGCCGAACATCAGTGCTGCAAAGCCGGCTGCTAACGGAAGTTGTGCCGTTTCGGGCAAACTAAAAAAGATGATGTATGCCATAAACATATAGCAAGTCCACATCAAAAGAGTGTAAAAAATAAATCGGAAGGGTTTTTTTAGTTGAATGAGTGTTTTTAATCCATCGCCAAAACCTTTGAAAGTGTTGGCAATTTTTGTTCCTATCTTTGTGTGTTTGAATTTTTTATATAAGAAAAAAAGACCAACTCCAATACCGATAAAGAAAACCAATAAAAGAATTTTTGGTCCGGCTGATTCGGCACTGATTGACATTTTATCGACCAAAGGGGCATAAATTTTTTCAAAGACATAATTTTTAATTTTTGAAAATTGGAAGATAAAATTTATGCAAAAGAAAACCAAGAAGCAAACAATATCGAAGACACGTTCGGTGATGACGGTACCAAACGATTTGCTAAAAGGGATTTTTTCTTGTTTGGCTAAAAGTGTACAACGGGCAATTTCGCCGACACGCGGCAACGCTATATTGGTCAGATAAGCCACCATCACAGCACCAAACATATTGAGTGAGGAGGGTTTGTAGCCCATTTGTTCAATCAGCAGTTTCCATCGTTCGGCTCTTGCCCAATGGCTGATGATACCGATGATGATGCCGATGGAAACCCACCAATAGTTGGCTTTGGCAAAACCGCTCCAAATTTCGCGAATCTCTTCAGGTGTAAGTTTACGCACGAAAACCCAAATAAAAAAGCCGCCCAAACATAACGAAAGGATTACTTGTAATAAGGTTTTCAGCGTTTTATTCATGGAGGTTATAATAAGTTGCCCGCCCTTGGGAAGACAATGGTTGGTTTGTGCTGTTTGGCTTCTTCAAAGTCCATGGAGGCATACGACACAATAATCACCAAATCGCCCTCTTTGGCTTTGTGGGCTGCGGCACCGTTGATGCCGATTTCGCCGCTGCCGCGATTGCCTTTGATGACGTAGGTTTCCAAACGTTCTCCATTGGTGATGTTGTAAATATGAACACGCTCATTTTCTATGAGATTAGCAGCATCCATCAAATCTTCATCAATGGTGATGCTTCCAATGTAATCTAAATCGGCTCGCGTTACAACGGCACGATGAATTTTAGATTTTAAAACTTCTATCCACATGAGGCGGCAAAATTAACAAAATTCTACATTATCAATCAATCGAATATTGCCTAACCAAAGTGCAATAAATCCGACTGCTTTTTGAGTGGGTGAAAAAGATGAAACTTCTGTAAGTTTAATACCATCAAGTATTTGAAAATATTCGATTTTAAATTCGGAGATTTTTTCTATTTCAGCAGTTACCCAATCTTCGGTTTGTTTCGGTGTGTGATTCTTGGCAAAATCCTTCGATTTTTCCAAAATGGCATGAATTTTTGGCGCAATTTGGCGTTCTTGTTCCGATAGTCGGCGATTACGCGAACTCATGGCTAAACCGTCTTTTTCGCGAACAATCGGGCATGGAACAATTTCAATCGGCAGATGGTGTTTTTCCACCATTTTTTGAATCAACAACAACTGTTGATAATCTTTCTTTCCAAAATATGCCCGCGTGGGTTGCACCAAATCGAACAACCGTTTAACGACAATTCCAACGCCATTGAAATGTCCGGCACGAAAAGCACCCTCCATAACACAGTCTAAACCGTCAAAATCATACACTTCGGTAGGTGGTTCGGGATACATTTCATCAACACTTGGTGCAAAAACCACAGCACATTTTGTCGATGTCAAAAGTTGTACATCGGCTTCAAGCGTTCTCGGGTATTTTACTAAATCTTCTTGATTGTTAAACTGCACCGGATTAACGAACACACTGCAAACAACTACATCATTATCGGCAGCAGCGCGGTTAATCAACGATAAATGACCTTCGTGCAACGCTCCCATCGTAGGAACTAAGCCAATGCTTTTGTGTTGCATTTTCTGGTCGGAGATGAATGTTGTCAACTCCTTTTTAGTTGTGAAAACTTGCATCTTTATGATTTATGATTGAACTTTTTGAATGTAAAAATCATCCAAAAATTCGAATACAAAATTATTTCCGAAAAAACACGAATAAGGTGTTATCTAAAAAACTTTAAACAGATTCAACGGCTTTTACTTCAGGGAGAGCTTTAATCATAGCTGCTTCGATGCCTTGTTTTAATGTCATGGTGGCATGTGGACAGCTTCCGCAAGCTCCTCTTAAACGTACTTTTACGACGTTATCGGCGGTCATTTCTACAAATTCTACATCGCCGCCGTCTTGACGAAGATAGGGTCTGATTTGCTCCAAAATGGATTTTACTTTTTGTTCGAGCGTTTGTTCTTCCATAGTTGTATGAGTTATTTTAAAATATTGATAATTATTAATTTAAAAAATATTAATGGGAACAGCCTTTTGCATTCGGGTCTATTCGAACGGTTTGAGTAGGCGGGAGTACGGTGTTGCGAAGATCGACTGCTTGCACCAATGCTTTTGCCAATTCGTCGAAAGCCAAGGATACAGGATGATTTTGTAGCGATGCCACCGGAGTTCCTTGGTCGTTAGAGTCGCCAACAGCTTGAACCATAGGAATTTGTCCTAACAACGGAATGTTGTTGTCTTTGGCAAATTTTTCGCCGCCGTTTTTCCCGAAAATGTAATATTTGTTGTTCGGCAACTCTTCCGGTGTAAACCAAGACATATTTTCGACCAAGCCCAAAATAGGAACTTTGATCTCTTTTTGACGAAACATATTCACGGCGCGACGAACATCGGTAACAGCCAATTGTTGCGGAGTGGTAACAATCAACGCACCGGTGATGGGCAGATTTTGCACCAAAGTCAATGCGATGTCGCCCGTTCCGGGAGGCATATCAATGACCAAATAGTCCAACTCACCCCAAAGTGCATCGTTGAACAATTGCATCATGGCATTGGCTGCCATCGGACCACGCCATACTAATGGTTGATCTTCGTTGACAAACAATCCGATAGATAACATTTTTACGCCAAACTTTTGTAACGGAATCATTTTTTCACCGTCCATTTCAGGCTGAACGTTTTCGCAACCAAACAAGGTGGGAATCGAAGGACCGTAAATATCGGTATCGACCAAACCCGTTGCAAAACCCTCTTTGGCTAAGGCCATGGCTAAATTTGCTGCCACTGTCGATTTACCGACACCGCCTTTTCCGGATGCCACTGCAATCAGATTTTTAATGTTTTCCATATACTATTTTATAATATAATTAATTCTTATAAAATTGATTATCAATAAAATAATCAAATATCAATCCCTTTTGTACGGGAGTGCAAATGTAGTGGTAAATTTGAATAAATCTACCAAAAAAATCGATAGTTTTTAGAGAGACCAAAAACTTATTTTTCCCAATTTTTAAATGGATTTTTAGCCAACGCCGCATTAAAATAGCGATGGTCGTAAGAAACTTCTTCGCCAAGCCACGAAGGTTTTTCAAACGATTCGTTTTCGGCGGAAAGCTCAATTTCGGCAACCACTAAACCTGCGTTGTCGCCAAAAAATTCATCGACTTCAAACGTATGATTTTTAAAAGGAACATAATAGCGAATTTTATCGATGAAAGGTGGTTCGCACAGCAAAAGCAACTCGGTGGCTTCGGCAACGGAAATCTCTTTTTCCCACTCGAAATGGTTGATGCCGCCGGTGGGATCGGCACGTTTGATGGTGATAAAAGCCTGCTCGCCATAACGCCGAATGCGTACTACCGCCTCCGGACGAGCGCAAATGTAGCCTTGGGTGATACGAATTTTATGTGTTGCAAACGATTGATATTCTCCACAAACCAAAAATTTACGTTCAATTTCTTGTGCCATGGTTTTTTGTTTTTTTTAAGGATGGCAAAGGTAGTGTTTTTAAATTTTTATGATTCAATGTAACTTTTTAATTTTTTTGCGTTTAATAAGCGTGTTTTTTTCAAAATCACGTTTTAATATATCAATAAAAGTGTCGAAAAAATAAAGATAAAAAATTGAAATTCAAATAAATAGTTATTAAAATGAAAAGAATTGTTTGTACAATCTTGATGGCTGTAACTTTTGTTGTTACAGCATTCGCACAACAAATGGCTTTGCCGACCGATCCGAATGTTCGCATCGGTAAATTAGACAACGGAATGTCTTATTACATTCGTCACAACGAGAAACCGGAACAACGTGCCGAATTTTATATTGCACAAAAAGTGGGTTCCATCCTTGAAGAAGAAAATCAACGGGGCTTAGCACACTTTTTGGAACACATGTGTTTCAATGGAACGAAAAATTATCCGGGAAAAGCCATGTTGGATTATTTAGAAAAAAACGGTGTTAAATTCGGTGAAAATGTGAATGCCGGAACCGGAATCGAACAAACGGTTTATATGATCATGAACGTTCCTACCACCAACGAAGGTTTGGTTGATTCTTGTATGTTGGTGTTGCACGATTGGTCGAGTTTTGTGTCGTTAGAAGAGTCTGAAATTGATAAAGAACGTGGTGTGATTTTGGAAGAACTCCGCACCCGCAACAATGCTCAACAACGTATGTGGGAAGTGATGTTACCCGAAATGTATCCTAACAGCCCTTATGGTAATCGTTTGCCGGGTGGTTTGCCTGAAGTGATTGCCAATTTTGACTATCAAACGCTTCGCGATTATTATCACAAATGGTATCGTCCTGATTTGCAAGGTTTGATTATTGTTGGCGATATTGATGTTGATAAAATTGAAGCTAAAATCAAAACGATGTTTGCCGACATTAAAGCACCGGTAAATCCTGCCGAACGCACCAAATTTGAAGTTGCCGATAATGTTGAACCTATTGTTTCTATCTGTTCTGATAAAGAGGCAACCCATTATCAATTGATGATGTTTTACAAACACGATTGCATGCCTGATGAAATGAAAGGCGATATGCAGTATTTGATATTTCAATATGTTATGGATATGATCTCCAATATGTTGAACAATCGTTTGGATGAGTTACGTCAAAAACCTAATCCGCCTTTTATTGCCGGTTACGGTTATTACGGAAATTACTACGTATCACAAACCAAAGATGCTTGGACGGGTATTGCCATTGCAAAAGATGCTACTAGTATTGCAGAAGCATTAACCGCTTTAGTACACGAAAATAATCGTATGCAACAATATGGTTTTACCGCATCGGAATACGAAAGAGCAAAAGCTGATTATCTGAAAGACTTGGAAAACAGATACAACGAGCGTGCTAACGAGAAAAACGGAAAATATGTGGATGAATGTTTAGATCATTTCTTGAGCAACGAACCGATGATTGGTATTGAAAACGAATTTGCACTATTTTCGCAAATCGTTCCCGTCATTCCTCTCGAAACCATCAATGAAACTGTTAAGGAATTAGTTTCCGATTCCAACTTGGTAATAACGTTGACCGCTCCTGAAAAAGAAGGTGTTGTGTTGCCTACTAAAGAAGTGTTGATTAACATTGTGAAAATTGCTGATAAAGACCAAGTTGAACCTTATGTAGATGCTGTTTCCGACGAACCGCTTTTGGCGAAACTCCCCAAAGCAGGAAAAGTGAAAAGCGAAAAAGCACTTCCGCAATTTGAAGCTACAGAATGGACGTTAAGCAATGGCGTAAAAGTAATTTACAAACCGACCAAATTTAAAGAAGACGAAATTCGTATGTCGGCTTACAGCTGGGGCGGCACTTCGCAATTTGATGTAAAAGATGCCATTACCATTAAATCTTTGGATGAACTGATCACGATTGGCGGTGTAGGAAACTTCAGTGCCATTGATTTACCGAAAATATTGTCCGGAAAAATTGTTAATATTACTCCTTATATTGATGATACTAAAGAGGGTTTCACCGGCGATTGCTCACCCAAAGATTTAGAAACCTTGATGCAAGTTATTTATCTCTACTTTACACAACCAAGAGCCGATCAAGAAGCCTTTACTTCGTTTTTGACCCGCACCAAAGCAGCTTTAGAAAACATGGATGCCAATCCAATGATCACATTCCAAGATTCTTTGATGGCTGTTATTTACAATAACCATCCGTTGGTAACGCGTGTCAAGGTGGCTGATTTGACCAAAATCGACTACAAACGTGCTATGGAGATGTACAACGACCGTTTTGCTAATGCTAATGATTTTATCTTCACATTTGTTGGTAATATTGATCCCGCCGTTTTGAAAACCTTGTCAGAACAATATTTGGCATCGTTGCCATCCAAAAAAGGCACCGAACAATGGAAAGATAATGGAAAAAATCCCACAAAAGCAACCAGAATTAGTCGTTATGATAAAAAATTAGAAACGCCGAAAACCACTATATTTATGTCATATAATGGTGACATGGATTACACACCAGAAAACAAAATCTATATGGATGTGTTTGGCGATATTTTGGATATTGTTTACACAGAAAAGATTCGTGAAGACGAAGGCGGCACCTATGGTGTATATGTTGGCGGATCATTAGGAGCTATTCCTACAGGTAACTTCTTCCTCCAAATTATATTTGATACCAATGAAGAATTATGCGACAAGTTGATGGGTATTGCCAAAGACGAGTTGAAAAAGATGGCAAGCGAAGGACCGAGCGAAGTCAACTTGAACAAAGTGAAAGAGTTTATGCTCAAAAAACATCAAGAAGATTTGCAAGAAAACAAATATTGGATCAGCAGCATCAACGATTTTACACGTAACGATGTAAATGTAGTGGCTGATTACGAAAAGATTGTGAACAGTATTACTGTTAAATCAATGGCAGATTTCTCGAAAATGATTTTGAAGGGCTATCAAAAAGAGGTCATTCAAAACGGAAAGAAATAATCATTGATTTTTAATATTATCGATTAAAGCTGCCTTCGGGCAGTTTTTTTTTTGACTTAATTGGCCTTTTTTGAAACATCAAATAGGTTGGTGTGAATGAAATCAAGAACAATTACAACAAAGGTTTGAAAAAAAATAATGGCATGATAAACGTTGTAAAAAACATTTTGAAAAACATTACCTTCACACTCCTTTTTCTAACAGATGATGTTCATGAGAAAAATGTTCGTTGACAGCCATGAATAAACATCTAAAACATAAATTTAACAGATTGATTATCATAAAAATAGTATCATGATATCAAAAAAGATTTTCAATATAAATATTTGTTTAATCATTTTTTTCGGTATGATAGTTTCTTGTAATTCACCCAAAGAGTCGGCTGATTTTATTTTGTTCAATGCACGAATTTATACAGTCGATTCTGCTTTTTCGATGGCAACAGCTTTGGCTGTTAAAGATGGACGGTTTTTGTCAGTGGGCAGCGATGAAGAGATTTTAAGTCGGTTTTCTTCCGAAAACAAGTTGGATGCTCAACAAAAACCGGTTTTTCCGGCATTCATGGATGGACATTGTCATTTTTTGGGCATGGGCGAAAATCGGTTGCGTTATGCCGATTTAAACAATTGTCGCTCGTTTGATGAGGTGTTACAGCGTTTGCAACAACATGCAAAGGATCATCCCTCCGAGTGGATTTTGGGTCGTGGATGGGATCAAAATCTGTGGCAAACGACAACATTTCCTACCAATGAAGCACTGAATCAACTATTTCCGAATCAAAAAGTGGCTCTCACGCGCATTGACGGACATGCCGGATTGGTGAGTGATGCCGTATTACAATGGGTTGGTTTTAACGAAAAAACAACCATAAAAGGCGGTATAATTATGAAAGATGTGCAAGGCAAACCCACAGGAATTGTTCTTGATAAAGCTTACGAAATCATTCAAAACAAAATTCCACCATTAACAAGGTCGGAAAAAGAAGCCGCTTTGCTCGAAGCACAAAAAATTTGTTTTGCAGCAGGTTTATCGGGGGTAACGGATGCCGGTCTTGATTTGAATGATATTCTGTTGATAGACAGCATGCAAAAACATAATTTGTTGAAAATTAAATGCAATATCATGATGAATTCCGATGAAGCCACGATGAATTATTTTATGGAGAAAGGTGCCATTCATCAAGAAAGGCTTTCGGTGCGATCGGTGAAATTGTATGCTGATGGAGCATTAGGTTCTCGTGGTGCCAAATTATTGGAGCCGTATAGCGATGCTCCCACAACCACAGGTTTGATGGTAGCGGAAAACGAAGATTATTTGCGTATTTGCCAAAAAGCCTACGAAGCCGATTTTCAAGTTTGTACACATGCCATAGGCGATGCGGCGGTACGCACAATGTTGCAATTGTATGCTTCCGTTCTACAAGGTAAAAATGATTGTCGTTGGCGTATCGAACACGCTCAAGTGGTACATCCGGACGATTTTGTTCTTTTTAGTCAATTTTCGATCATTCCTTCCATACAAAGTACACACGCCACGTCCGATATGTTTTGGGCGGACAAACGGTTGGGAACCGAACGATTGAAATCGGCTTATGCCCAACGACAACTTTTGCAACAAAACGGATGGTTGATCAATGGTACCGATTTTCCCATCGAAAAGGTAAATCCGTTACATACATTTTATGCTGCTGTTGCTCGTCAAAACGAATGGGAACAGCCTCCATCGGGTTTTCAAACAGAAAATGCGCTAACGCGTGAAGAAGCGTTGCGATCTATCACTATTTGGGTGGCAAAAGGCTATTTCGAAGAACAGCGAAAAGGATCAATTGAAAAAGGAAAAGAGGCCGATTTTGTCATCCTTTCCGAGGATTTGATGACGACTGAACTGTCAAAAATTTTGTCGGCAAAAGTGTTACATCTTTTTGTGTCGGGCGAAGAGGTATTTTCGCATTAATATTCAATATTTAGATGATAACGAATTTATTGTAGCCAATGAAACAGAGATGGAAAATTAGAAAAAGTTATTTAATAATAGTTCTGTTAATCACCTTATTATGGAGTTGTAAAGATCGTCCACAACCACCAAATGTCGTATTTATTTATGCAGACGATTTAGGTAAAGGGATGATTTCGGCGTATGGACAGCAACAATTTCGAACGCCCAATATTGATCGATTAATACAACAAGGTATCTCTTTTGATCGCGCATACGGATGTATGTTGTCGGCTCCCGCTCGAGCATCTTTGCTAACAGGTTATCATGATCTTAGAACTGATAAATGGAATATTTCTGCCGGCGGACAATTCATTCATTCTGATAACGATACTTCATTCATTGCCAATCAAGAACAAAGGATTAATGAAAAAGATATTTTGTTGTCAGAAAACGATTTGTATTTACCGCAGGTGTTTCAAAAAGCCGGCTATCGAACTGCACAAATCGGGAAATTGGAGTGGGGTTTTACGGCAACACGCCATCAGATGCAATGTCATGGATGGGATGAATATTTTGGTTATTTGGACCATGTGCGTTGTCATGGCTATTATCCGCCATTTTTGTTCGATAACGGAAAAATCGTGTTGATTGAAGGCAATACTATGCCTAATTGCGGAAAAAGCATCGAACCGGAATCAGAAACGGCTTATCAAGAACGGTGGAACCATCAAGGAAAAACGGTCTATTCGCAAGATTTGTTTTTGGAAAAGATGTTGCAATTTATTCGAAACAATAAAGATCGTCCGTTTTTTCTATTTCATCCAACGCCGTTGCCACACGGACCCGTATCAGTTACAGAAATTGATCCTGAATTAAGCAACAATCCAAATCTCACCTCAATCGAAAAAGAATATGCATCGATGGTGAAAATATTGGATAACAATGTTGGAATGATATGGAACGAATTGGAATCGTTGGGAATTGCCGAAAACACCATTTTGATTTTTGCTGCCGATAATGGACACGAAATCTATTATTCGCAACAAGGGCGTTGTGAAAAGCCTTATCGAAATATGCAGACACAACAGCTTTTTGACGATTATACGAATAAATATTATAGCACGCTGTCGGGTGATCGTTTTAATGGTAATTCGGGTTTAGCAGGATTGAAACGTAGTAATTTGGAAGGAGGTGTGCGAGTGCCTTTGGTGGTTTATCAAAAAGGAAAAATTGAGGGCGGAAAAACTTCACAACAATTGGTGGCGATGTATGATTGGTTGCCCACTTTTGCCGAAATGTTGCAAGTGCCGCTGACGATACCCAAAGACGGAATTTCGTTTTGGAAAATTTTGCAACAACAAACGGCTCCGAAAATCAATAGATATGTGGTTTTCAGCTCTTTTTGGGGTCCGGCAATTGTTTCGCATGATGGATGGAAACTTCGATACTATCAACCAAAAGATACTTGTGAATTGTTTCAATTGACTAAGGATGAACAAGAAAAACACAACGTATTGTATAACTATCCCGAAAAGGCAGAAGCGTTAAAAAAGCAACTGTTGTTGGAGTGCAACGGCAATTGGAATCAAGGAGTTTGTCGACAATAAGACAATTCGTATTTTATTCAATATGAATTAATTGACCATCTCCGGTTACGTTCACATTGACTGTTTCCGGATTGCCGGAATAATATAAATCTCCCACATTCGAAATAGATCCGGTTAAACTTTTCCGGGTTTGTACAAAAGTGTTGTTGGTACCGTGACAATCTACAAAAACGTTTTCGGCGGCTAAATCGGATAAATTCATAGGACCGAAGGCGTTATTTTTCAGCAATACATCGTTGGCGGTTCCACGAATATTGATGTCGCTATAACCATTTGGCTGTTCGACCTCCAATTGTTGTACATGAATTTCAATGTTGATGATACC
>JAQUSR010000198.1 GCA_028710155.1 Bacteroidales bacterium
TTTGTTATTACAAAAACATAATTACCTTTGCACCCCTCAAAGCACCGCATTTGGTCCTTTCGTCTAGCGGTTAGGACGTCAGGTTTTCATCCTGGTAACGGGGGTTCGATTCCCCCAGGGACTACACAAAATCCACAATTGTTATTGTGGATTTTTTTTGTCGCTTTGAGAAAAACGGCCGGTTTTTATAAATTATAATAAAACTTTGAGACAATTGTTTTAACTGAAGTTGTTCTCCATTGATTTTTAGCTAAGACAATTTATTGATCATTATTCATTAATATCAACTATGAAAAAATCTTTCATTTTAATTATTGTTCTGCTGTTGGGAGTGTTATGGATTGCTTATTCCACCACGAATGTGAAATTGTTGGATGAGTCGAGTTTTTCGACACAAACAGAAGATTCTTTAGATGCAGCTCGTCAAGTTACCTATCTCAATGAGTTGGAAAAAGATGTTGTTTTGGAGATGAATATGGCAAGAACTGATCCTGCTGCGTATGCCGAACAATATATCAAACCACATTGGTCGATTCCGGCTGCCCGAGAATGTTACTATCAAATGATAAAAACGAAACCGATGGGTATTTTACAACCTTGCAAAGGAATATCGCAAGCTGCAAAAGTTCATGCGGAAGATTGTAGAAAACATAATTTTTTTAAACACGAAGGATCTGATAATTCTTCTTTTACAGATAGAATGGAGCGGTTTGGAACATATCAAGGTCAGGCAGCTGAAAATATGAGTGCCGGTTACGATAATAACAATAGCCGAAATATTGTAGTGCAATTGTTAATTGATGATGGCGTTCCGAGTAGAGGACATCGGAATACTATTCTTAATTTCGATTTATTTGTAGTCGGTGTTGCTTGTGGAATGCACCCTGAATATCAATTTATGTGTGTTATGGATTATGCTACTGAATTTATCGAGGAACCATAATACATTAAATATTTATAGCAAAAGGTATTTTTTGGTCTGGAATTTTCGTTTATAAAAAAATATTACTACTTTTGTACCCTAATTAAATATAATAGAATTATGAAAGAATTTTTGATATATGTCATCGTCAATGTTTTTTTGACATTTTTTTATATTGGTATAATAGGTCTTGTTATTATGATTATTAAAGACTTTATCAAAAGTTGGAAAAACAACGAAGACCCTTTTGGAAATGGCGGATTACCGCCTCCTTTAAATAGGATGTTCTTCTAAATCACCGTTCAACATTTTCACTCTTTTTAATTCGTAACAAAACAAAAAAATCGGAAACACGTCTCCGATTTTTTTGTTTTGTATGAAACAATAACGATTATTTCAAAACGCCTAATTCTTTACCCACTTTTGTAAAGGCTGCAACGGCTTTATCCAAATGTTCGATTTCGTGGGCAGCAGAAAGTTGAACACGAATACGGGCTTGTCCTTTAGGAACAACAGGATAATAAAATCCGGTAACATAGATACCTTCTTCTTGCAAACGAGCAGCAAAATCTTGTGATACTTTAGCATCATAGAGCATGACGGCACAAATGGCGGATTGTGTGGGTTTAATATCGAAACCGACTTTTTTCATTTTTTCCATGAAATATTCGGTATTGTGATGTAATTTGTCTTGAAGAGTTGTGGTAGTACTCATCATTTCCACCATTTTCAAGCCTGCAGCAGCTACCAACGGAGGAATGGAGTTGGAGAATAAATAGGGACGAGAGCGTTGACGCAACATTTCGATGATTTCTTTTTTTCCGGTTGTAAAACCACCAATAGCACCACCGAAAGCTTTACCGAAGGTTCCGGTCAAGATTTCGACTTTTCCTCGCAAATTATATTGTTCGGTAACACCGCGTCCTGTTCTTCCAACAACACCGGCAGAGTGCGATTCGTCTACCATCACCATAGCGTCATATTTATTCGCTAATTCGACAATTTGCGGTAGCGGTGCAACATTGCCATCCATGGAGAAAACGCCATCGGTAACGACTAAACGAAAACGATATTTTTGAGCTGCTTTTAACTGTTCTTCCAAGTCGTTCATGTCGGCATTAGCATAACGAAAACGTTGAGCTTTGCACAAACGAACACCATCAATAATGGAGGCGTGGTTTAAAGCGTCAGAGATAATGGCATCTTGTTCGTTTAATAACGGTTCAAAAACACCACCGTTAGCATCGAAACAAGCTGCATACAAAATGGTGTCTTCGGTACCGAAAAATTCGGCAATTTTTGCTTCCAATTGTTTATGCAGATCTCCTGTTCCACAAATGAAACGCACAGAAGCCATTCCGTAACCGTGCGTATCCAATGCTTCTTTTGCTGCTTTTATTAATTCCGGATTATTAGCTAATCCGAGATAATTGTTAGCACAAAAATTTAATACGGTTTGTCCCGTATTTACTTTAATTTCAGCACCTTGTGGTGAAACTATGATGCGTTCGTTTTTGTACAAGCCGGCTTCTTTGATGTCGGCAATTTCTTTTTGGAGAAAATTTTGATAATTAGAGTACATAATCGGATATATTTAAAATTTATGATTACAATTGTTGAAGAAAAGACGATTTCAAAGCGTTATGATTGTCAAATTGTTGTAAATAGATAATATAAACCGCTAATAATCTGTTTTTTGCTTACATATTAATGATGAATAATAACTTTTCGCAAAGGTATATTTTTTGAATTTTATATACAAATAAAAAAAAGTATTAAAAATTTAAAAAAAAATTCAAATAAACCAAAAACATACTACCTTTGCACCTGCTTTTCGGGCATTTAGCTCAGTTGGTTCAGAGCGCTACCTTCACACGGTAGAGGTCACAAGTTCGAATCTTGTAATGCCCACAAAGCTATTTAGATACATTTTTTCGGGCATTTAGCTCAGTTGGTTTAGAGCATTACCTTGACAGGGTAGGGGTCACAAGTTCGAATCTTGTAATGCCCACAAAACAGTCGAATTTTCGGCTGTTTGTTTTTTTAAAGATAGCGGAATTTTGAAAAAACAGGTAGAAAATGAAATTTTTCATAACTCAATAATCACAATTCATGGATAACG
>JAQUSR010000054.1 GCA_028710155.1 Bacteroidales bacterium
CAAGCTCGTTTAGTCCATCAATTCATCAGCCAATCTCCCTATCCCGTAATCGTTTGCGGTGATTTTAACGATACGCCCGGATCTTATTCTTACCAACAGGTTTCCAAAGGATTGAAAGATGGTTTTTTGGAAGCAGGTCAAGGATTTGGACAAACCTTCAACGGCGACATCCCTTTGATGCGTATCGATTACATTTTTCATAACGACCATTTTCAGGCTACCGATTTTCAAGTGCATATAAATCACTATTCTGATCATTATCCCGTCTCTGCCTTTTTATCGAATTTGCCCGATAATTCATCGAATCAATAAATTATTTTTTAATATAATATGAAATATATTTTAACATTTTTTTGTATAATCTTGATTATTTCAACACTAAAGGCACAAGATACAATTTGGATTCAACAACATACTGTGATTGAAATGGGAGATACTATGATTATTCCCAAAAATACGGTCGTCTTTTTTACCGGAAATTACCAATTAGCGGTTATTGGCACTTTGAAAGCTCAAGGATCGGATGAATTTCCCATTATTTTTACTTCTGCTTATGATTCTACAAATCCTGCAACTACATCATGGCAAGGTATAGAATTTGCTTATACAGACGAAAACGCACAATCAGATTCTTCCATTTTTGAACACTGTCTCTTTCAATATGCACATGTTTACCAAGGTTGCGGTTCCTCAACAGGAATGGGCGGTGCTATTCGAGCTATGGCTTCTTCGCGTATTCGTTTCTCGAATTGCCGGTTTGAAAACAATTTTGCACAAGTGTATGGTGGTGCTGTCTATTTGCAAGCCTCAAATGCCGTTTTCGACCATTGCGTTTTTGATCAAAACCGTACCGATTCCGTTGGAACAACTTCCGGCGGCTGTATGGCAATTATCGGTGCCGCTCCGATATTAAAAAACTGCATCATCTCCAATAGTTGGAGCAGCAGTGTAGGCGGTGGCATTATTGCCATGAATTGTGATAGTACTCAAATTGTTAACTGCGAATTTTTTGGCAACAGCGGCACTACAGGTGGAGCTATGTTTATTGCCAATTGTTCCTATATGCGATTTGTGGGTAATTTGTTTCATCACAACGACGGACGCTATTTCGGAGGTGGTTTTGCACTTAAAAACGCTTCGTTTCGCATTATCAACTGCACGATAACCGACAATTTCGGCGGACAAGGCGGCGGTGTGTATTGCAGCTCGGGTGTCAATTGCAGTGCTTATAACACCATTTTCTGCCATAACGAAATATGGGAAACGGCTAATGGCCCTCAAATTTATATTGCTTATCAAGAAAGTACTATCAATTTCTTCCATTGTCTTGTGGTTGACGGTCAAAGCGATTTTGGCGGAAGCGGTAGCGGTGTCAATTTTCATGGAATTTGGGATCAAGTAATTGAAGACGACATAGAATTCGAATCGTGTGGCGACAATTATTTCTTTTGTCTACCCGAAAATTCGCCTTGTATCAATGCCGGTAGTATGAAAATTGTTGACGAACTTCCGGAATTTGATCTACGCGGTCATCAACGAATTGTAAATCAGGTTGTTGATTTAGGCGCTTGTGAAAGTGATGATCAAACCAATATTTATGAAAAACCGAATGATTGTTTCACGCTTTTTCCCAATCCGGCTAACGATAAAATAACTATTGATTTTAATCCTATTCTTGTGGGTTGTTATTGCTCCATTTTTGATATTCATGGCAGAAAAGTGAATTCGTTTCTCATTCAAAATACCAAATCTGAAATATCAATAGCTCATCTTTCCAACGGAATCTATTTCCTTGCGTGCGAAAAATGGCAACAAAAATTGATCGTTCAACGATAAAAAAAGAATTGTTTTTTACATTTTCTCAATTTTACGCGGTTTCATTACTTTTTTGCAACTATTATCGCGACACTATTACGTGCCCGACGGCATCTTTTACAATAACGCAACGAAAGTTTTAATAGAAAATACACACTTTTTGAAACGCCGCCTTGTTTGTTGCGAGTGGCAAAAACTATACTAAATCAACAATAATGGCATCCGAAATTAAAAACGACTTTTCTGCGATGCGATAACAACCATTGTGTTCGGTAATGTCGCCGGTGGAAAGATATTTTTGTGCTTTTTTAATCCATTGTTTCGCCATTGTTTCACCAAATTTTTCTGCCATTTCTGCTATGTCAACGCCTTGTGCAGTGCGTAATCGCAACATTACCATCTCTTCAAATTGCATCACTTCAGTTAGTTGTTCTTGTTCAAAAGGGCGAAAACCATTGTGCAAATCTTGCACATATTGGGTTACAGAAGCACTATTCCATTCTCGAACATCTCCCGAAAAGCTGTGTGCTGACGGTCCAATACCCAAATAGGGCGTTCCATTCCAATAGTTGCTATTGTGTTTCGAGGTGAAGTCGGGTTTTGAAAAATTGGAAATTTCATAATGTTGATAACCATTATTTTTAAGCTGCTCTGTGAGATACTGATATTGTTCTGCAACTGCTTCGTCTGAAGCTGATGAACGTTTTTTTTGAGCAATTAAACGGGAAAAAACAGTATTCGGCTCGCAAGTAAGCGCATAGGCGGATAAATGTTCTGGATGAAAACGAAGAGCTGTAGCCACACTTTTTTGAAACGAAATCAAGTCGTTATTAATTCCGTAAATTAAATCCAAACTGATATTATTGAAACCGGCTGTGCGACAATTGGAAATGGCTTGTATGGCAGTTTCGGCGTTGTGCTGTCGCCCTAAATAACGTAATTCGTCATCGTTAAAAGATTGAATGCCAATGCTTAATCTATTGCAAAGATGTAATAAATCATTTGAGAACGATAACGTTAAATCATCGGGATTGGTTTCTATGGTGATTTCGGGCTGATTGGAAACACGAAAACGTCGATAAATAGCGTCGAGAATCTTTTCCAACGAAGAAATACCCATTAAAGTTGGTGTTCCTCCGCCAAAATAGATAGTTTCAACTATCGAATCCTGTAAAAAAGATTGTCGGAGTGATAATTCAGCTATAAGAGCCGTTTCTAATGTGTCTTTTTGATGTAAATTGTTGATAGAGTAAAAATTACAATAATAGCATTTTTGTCTGCAAAACGGAATATGGATATAAATACCTGACATACAATTTAATATCTTGCGCTATTTGTTTAAAATAATGCGAAAAGTAGTTCCTTCGTTGATAATGGTCGATTTGATAAATATTTTCCCGTGATGATAATCTTGCATAATGCGTTTAACAAATGATAATCCTAAACCCCATCCTCGTTTTTTAGTTGTAAAACCCGGTCGAAATACTTGTTTACGCATCTGTCGAGAAATGCCTTTTCCTGTATCCGAAATGTCGATAATCAGTTGATGTTCTTCTTCTTTCATCTCTACACCAAAAACTCCGGTACCGCTCATGGCATCTGCGGCATTTTTTGTCAAATTTTCAATTCCCCATGAAAAAAGTTGCGGATTCATTGGAATTATTATCGGATGATCAGGCAATTGAATTTTGAATTGAATTTGTCCGGAAATTCTTTTACGCAAATAAGTTAAAGTTTCGTTCATAACAGCTACCACATCGTGGCTGGTCAATTCCGGTAAACTGCCGATTTTTGAAAAACGATCTGCAATGACATCCAATCGATTGACATCTTTGCCGAGCTCTTCGGCAATTTCTTTATTGTCTTCATTCATTTTCAGAAGTTCGACCCATGCCATTATTGAAGATATAGGCGTTCCTAACTGATGAGCGGTCTCTTTAGCCATTCCTGCCCATACCTGATTTTGCTCGGCATTACGCGAAAAACTGAACAAAACGTATGCAAAAAAAACAAAAATCAACAAAATCAACAATTGAATGAACGGGAAAAGTCGTATTTGCATCAATAAATCGGAATCGCTGTAATAGATATATCTTTTTCCTTGACCGCCTAAATCAACAATAATTGGATCGTTTTCACTTTCCATATGCTCCAAAATCTCTTCTATGGAATGATTTTCGTGTCCTCCATGATCAATGTTTCCTGTAGCGTAAATCGTAGTTTTAAGCGAGTCGGTAATAATTACAGGAACTGATGCCATATTAGTAGCTGCTTCATCAAAAAATGATTGTGTGAGATTGCTTAAAAAATGATGCAATTCGCTGTATAAGATTGAGTTTTTGTAAAAAAGATATTGATATTTTTCATCCAGATAATTGAGCCGAATCGGCTCATATTCGCTAAATTCTTTCAGTAAATCTCCTTTCAAATATTTGACAGTATCAATCTTGAAATCAAGATTGTTTCCAATGATAATTCTATAATTTGATTCGGTGAGAATGACAGGAATAGTGTTGTTGTTGGCAATAATATTCGTAAAAAAAGTTAATTCTTCATCATTAGCACTTAGTAAACGTTTGTAACATTCTGCTAAAAGTTCTACTTTTCGACACTCTTCATCACGCAGTTGATTAAAAAAATGATCGGTATAATTGACCATTTCCGCCTTTTGTTGCACTGTGTTGGCCCATATTTTTACTTGACGTCTCTCGTCTTGTTGAATTTTTCCAATAAAAAAATTAGTTGCCAAAGTAGTGAATAAGACGATGGCTAAGCCGCCAATTAATAGCCAAAATTTCCACTGCCGTTTTTTGTTGTAAATATCCATAATGGATAGAATTTTTAATGAAAGAGTAAATTTTTTATTTTCCTTTTGTTCAGAACGTTTCATAAACGAAAGGTATAAAATAGTTATTGCATCTTCATAAAAAAAAACGAACTTTTACGATCTGGTAAAAGCCCGTTTCTTATCAATCAATTAAAGAGAAACTAAAATCTTTGGATATTGAAAACAATATTTTCAGTTTTGCTTACAATCATATTAATTTTTTCGGTAGCAGATGAATAGTTGTCTGAAACCCATTCGGTACCCGATTTTTTCAAACCGTTCCATTCCGGTAAATCGCTGATGTCAGATGCTGTAACACTGATGCCCATATTGGTTGGTAACATGATTTGAATGCTGTCTAATTCGTCATTTGTGTTCAATTGCACTGTTGCATTTGCATTTTTGTTACCGAATTTTATTTTCCAAAAACTATTATCATCAACGGCGGTCAATTGAAGATTAGAAACATCTAAATCGCTGAAATCGTAATTGTTGTATTCTGATTTTGTGGCGATTTTTAAAGCATACGTGCGATAAGGATCCAATCGTAAGATGGCTTTACTCATTTTACTATCGCTATTAATGGGCGTAATCGAACAAGTAGCTTCATTATCAATAGTGTTGGATTGCAAATTGTAAGATGAATAACCGAATGTTTCAAAAATCAGGTTATTGTTAGTGTTGTTTTTGATTGAAAACGAATCGCAATCAGTTAATTCCACATCTAAATTTACTTTGGTAACATTGGCATCAAAAAGAGTTACATAGTTGGCATCGCCCATATTTTCTAACTCCTCTTTGATCCCTTTGATCTCATCTTTCCAATCGTCCCAATCTTCATCATCGAAATTCCATTCATTAAAAAAATGATGGCAAAAAGACTCATGTTCTCCATTGTTGGGACGAACAATCAATAATAGACTGATAGACATCACTACAATAATGGCTGTAGTTTTAATCCAATCTTTCATGGGAATGATAGAAATTCCAATGAGAATTAAAACGATAGGCCAAAGGTTCCAAAAAGTCCACCATGAGAAATAGATGATGTCAAAACTACGTAATAAAATGAGCAATCCTATGATTATCAGGATAAACCCCCAAATAATACTACTTTTCTTCATGTTCGCTGCTTTTTTTGTTATTGTTACTATTGTTACTATAATATTTGATAATCATAATTAATCCGATGACCACCAAAATGAGCGGCCAAAGTTTTGATAATTTCATCCATGAAATATAATTATTGAATAGAAAGATGCTTCCTAAAACAATGAAAATTATACCTACGAATATAGAACCGCTTATCGAATTTTTGTCAGAAATAGCGGAGTCGCATTGCTGATTGTCGGTTTTTTGCGAAAAAGATGCATGAGAGGCCTGATTCTGAGGAATGATAATCCACATGACTAAATAAAAGAAAAAACCACTACCTCCTAAAAAAAGAAGTACCAAAAAAATGATTCTAAATAATAATGGATCAGACTCGAAATAATCGCCTAGTCCGCCGCAAACGCCACCGAAAATTTTATTTTCGTAGCTTCGTGTTAAACGCTTGTTCATGTTGTTGTGTTTTTTATTAAACAAATCTATTAATTGAATTTTTCAATGCTATACCCCCGCAGAAGTATTGGCGTTTTGTTGTTCATGTGGAGGCAATACATTTCGTTCTTCGGGAATGATAATCCACATAATGATGTAAAGTAGAAGACCGCCTCCGGCAAAAAAGAATAATACTAAAAATACTACTCTGATAATGACCGGATCGATTTCCAAATATTTTCCAAGGCCGGTGCAAATTCCACCGAGTAATTTGTTGTCGTTGACACGCGTTAATTTTTTATACATAATGTCTGAATTTTGTGAGTTAGACGATGATAAAAAATTGCGGTTACATTTTTTGGAATTTTTAATTAGTCTTTGGCTTTTATCAGGAATTATTTTTAACGAAAAATCCCATAAAATGGTAATTATAAAAAAGTTATTGTGAAAAACTACTCAATTAATTTTGTAATAGATTTAAATTCTCTTTGTTGATAGCTTTCAATATGTAAAGAAACATCCTCTATAAAAAGCCTTTTATAGAGGATGTTATGAGGTGTGATTTTTTCTATCACTGTCAATAATCAATGCTAAAGCTACCAGTCTTTGTCCACTTTTTTCCCTTTTCCTACTTGTTGCTCTTTCACCTTTTCCATGGTGTTTTGTTCTTTATTTTTCATAGCTTCGAGCATCTTTTCTGCATCCTCTTTACTGATTTGTTGCTGCTGCTGTTGTTGCTGTTTTTTATCTTGTTGTGATTGTTGATCTTGTTGCTGTTGTTGCTGATCTTTCTGTTGTTGGTCTTGCTGCTGTTGCTGATCCTTTTGTTGCTGTTGATCTTTATTTTGATCTTTGTTCTGATCCTGATTATTTTGATCTTGATTTTGTTGATTTTGCTGCTGTTGCTGTTGTTGAGCCAGTTTTTGTTGGGCATAAGCCAAGTTGTAGCGAGCGTCCTCGTCTTTAGGATTCAGTCGCAACGATTGTTTATAGGCTTCTACACTTTCTTGATATTTCTGTTGTTTCATCAAAGTATTGCCTAAGTTGTAAAACGATTCGGCTTTTGTCATATCGTCATTTTCAAAATTTAAGGCACTACCTGTAAAACTTGTGGTGGCGTCTTCCCAATTTTCTTGACGATATTGTGAGGCTCCCAAGTTGAAAGCGGCTTTCGTATTTTGTGGATTTTTGTCCAATGCTTTTTTATATTGAACATCTGCTTCCGAGAAATTTCCTTTATCGTATTGTTTGTTTCCGCGTCGGGTGAATTTTACATCTTGTTGTGCAAATGCCAAACTTCCCGAAGTTATCAATAAAACTATGATTAATAAACGTTTCATAATCAACTCTAATTAAAAAATTCAACTCAATTATTGATTCAAAAAAATCGATTTTTTTAAATTTTCCCTTCATTAAACAATTTGATTTTCTTTTGCAATTTTCCTTTTCTTTCCAATACAAATAATTCAACAACAATCAATAACAAAGCAATGCCTAATAAAATTTGAAATTGGTCTTCATAGTCGGAAAACATTTGAGAATCAAATTCGGTCTGATCCATTTTGCGAATATCGTCGTAAATCAGTTTCAAACCATCGCGCGTATTGTTGGCTCGAACATACATTCCGTTTCCGATAGAAGCAATTTGTTGTAACATGGTTTCATTTAATCGAGTGATGATGGTTGAACCTTGTTTGTCGGTTTTAAAACCGGTTACTTCGCCTCGTGCATTTAAAATCGGGATGGGAGCTCCTTCTGCTACGCCCATGCCGATGGTGTAAATTTGAACGCCCTTTTCGGCTGCCTCTTTGGCAACATCCAACGCTTTTCCTTCGTGGTCTTCTCCATCAGTGATGATAACGATGGCTTTTCCGTGAGTGTCTTCAAAATTGAACGATTCCATTGCTTTAGTGATGGCTTCGGCAATGGCAGTGCCTTGCGTAGGCACAATATTGGTGTTAATGGTATTTAAAAACATGCGAGCTGCGCTGTAATCGGTTGTTATGGGCAACTGCACGAAAGCTTTTCCTGCAAAAACCACTATGCCGATTCTATCGCCACCCAACTGATCAATCAATTGCAAAATAGAACGTTTCGACGATTCAATACGGCTGGGTTTGATGTCTTGGGCATTCATGGAGTTGGAAACATCCATACAAATCACCATATCAATACCTTGACGTTTTACCTCTTCCAATTTTGAACCTACTTGCGGGTCGGCTATACCAACAACCAACGAAGCAAAACCCAACATCAACAAAATAAACCGCACAATAGGCCATCCGTGCGATAAATCAGGAATTAAAATGGAGAGCAATCGACTATCTCCAAATTGTTTCAATGCTTTGCGTTTCAAAATCGCAATGACAATGAAAATGATAATCATCACAGGTATGAATATCAATGCGTATAAATATTGTGGGTGTGCAAATCTGAAAATTTCCATAATATGATAAAATTTACCGCTTTTTCTTTCCTAAAACCAATTTTCTAACGAAGAGAATATTCTGTTTTATTTTTCAAAAATTTATGTATCAATAATTTAAAAATACTAAACCGCTTCAATTTATTAAAACTATGGAAGTCGTTTAAATATCGTATATCTCAATAAAAATTCCAAAGCTAAAGCCAGCAATGCCGCTACAGCAAAAGGTAGAAATTCTTCATGTTTTTTATGAAATTCGGTAACGTTGATTTTCGTTTTTTCCATGTCGTCAATTTCTTTGTAGATGTCTTCCAATGCTTTGTTGTTGGTAGCTCGGAAATATTTGGCATCCGTCAAATTCGATATTTCGCGTAACAAATCTTCGTCAATTTGAACTTCCATATTTTGATAGCGTCTTCCAAAAGGTGTATCGTAGGGAATGGGTGCTGTTCCAATAGCTCCAACGCCAATGGTATAAACTCTGATTCCATAAGTTACAGCAATATCGGCAGCCGAGCGTGGATCGATGTATCCGGAATTATTCACACCATCCGTTAATAAAATGATGACTTTGCTGACGGCATCCGATTCTTTCAAACGATTAACTGCTGTTGCTAATCCGTCTCCGATAGCTGTGCCGTCTTCAATCAATCCGTATTTCAAATCTTGAATCAAATTTTCAATGATAGAATGGTCGGTGGTTAACGGACATTGCGTAAAACTTTCACCTGCAAAAACCACAACTCCGATACGATCATTTTCGCGTCCTGCAACAAAATCGGACAAAACATTTTTAGCAGCTTCCAAACGATTGGGTTTGAAATCTTCTGCTAACATAGATCCCGAAATATCCAAAGCAGTAACAATATCGATCCCTTCAATATTTACATCTTCGCGACTGCTGCTCGATTGAGGACGAGCTAAGGCAACAATAATGAAAATCACAGCTAATATGCGCAACACAAACATCGAATGACGCATGTAATGTTTCCAAGTTCGTTGTTTCGGTCCAAACATCGCTGTTGACGAAACTTGAATTTCTGCATTTTTATGTCGTTGTGCAAAAATATAATAAGCAATCAAAATGGGGATGATCAACCCAATCCAGAAATATTCGGGATTTGCCCACGTAATGTCTGCAAAGTTTATCATGATTGAGTGTCTTTATTTGTTGTATTATCTTGAATATCGGCATTCTCTTTTGTTTCTTCAACAACAGAATGCTCTAATTTCGTGTCTTTGACAAAATCGTAAATAAAATTCCACGCATTGTCATTCTCCAAGGGTAACGGATTCGATTTTGCAAATTTTACTAAGTCGGCAGATTGCAATGTCGCCGTCAATTTTTCCATATCTTTTGGCGGAATAGAATGATTGGCTAAACCTGACAAAATTTCATCCGTAGTCATCTCCACAGCCGATACTTCAAAACGGTCTTCAATGTATTGATCCACAATATCTGTCAATTCGGAATAATAATCTTTCACCCGATCCGATTGCCATAATTTTTTCTCTTTCAACTTATCCAAAGCATCAAATGCAATGATGTGAGCCGGCAATTTAGGTTTTTTAGGCAGTTCAAAAATGGGTTGTTTGTTTTTGTACCTCTTATATAAATAGCGTCCCAAGAAATATAAACCTACTAAAACGGCAGCTAAAATTGCCCAAGGATAGGCGGTTAACAACACCTCTTTGAAGGTAACAGGAACCTCCTTCAAACCTTTAATATCACGAAAGGCTTGAGCCGTATCAACAGTGATGGTGTTTACAGTTAAAAAGAGGGCAGGAGCAGAGGTCATTGCAACAGTTGTATCACCAGCTTTATGATAGGGAAAATCTATTGGCGGAATGATGTAAAATCCTGTATCAAAAGCCGTAACAAACAATTCTTGACGATACAATGTCGTCCCGTTTTCTATCAGCGTATCAATGGACAATTGTTTAACCACCTCAACACCTTCGCAAAGTTCAGTAGGGAAGGGGTTCCATAAAAAAACTTCGTCGTGTGCCTTGATTTCTACCGTCAATTTTACTTGTTCGCCTATAATAATTTCGGATGTATCCAAACGACTTGATGCATAAGGAAGATCTTGTGCAACAACGCATAATGGTAACAATATGAATAAACTAACAATAATTTTTTTCATCTTTTCTAATAGCATATTTTCCTCTTTTTTTGAAACAACGCAACTTATTAAGCGTACAAATTCAACAGAATTTACGATCTTTTACTGCCTCGTTGTTTAAATAAAGTCATTAACGGTTTCACATAATCTTCACCGGTTTTGACAACGGCAATATCTACACCGCTACGTTTCAAAATGTCGTTCAGATTTTTTTCTTTTTGTTCAAACCATTTTCTGTAATGAGTTCTTACAGCGTTATTCGAGGTGTCAACCCAAACGCGTTGACCCGTTTCTGCATCTTTCATTCGCACAAATCCGACTTTTGGCAACTCTTTTTCGCGTTCATCCATGGCACGAATGGCAATCAAATCGTGTTTATTGCCGGCAATTTTCATGGCATCGGAAAAACCGGAATCCATAAAATCGGAAATGATAAACGCCGTGCATTTTTTCTTTTGAACGTTGGTGAAATATTTCAAGGCTTCGGTAATATTGGTTTTATTGCTACTGCGTTTAAAATCAATTAATTCACGTATGATTCTAAGAATATGATTAGCTCCTTTTTTGGGCGGAATGAATTTTTCGATTTTGTCGCTGAAAAAAATGACTCCTACTTTATCATTGTTGTGAATGGCAGAAAAAGCCAATACGGCAGCAATTTCGGTAATCATTTCGGCTTTCAGTTGCGATTGTGATCCAAAATCGTTGGAACCCGAAACGTCAATCAATAACATAACGGTCAATTCTCGTTCCTCTTCAAAAACTTTGATATAAGGATGATTCATGCGCGCCGTTACATTCCAATCAATGTTGCGAATATCGTCTCCATATTGATATTCACGAACTTCGCTAAACGACATACCACGACCTTTGAATACGCTATGATATTCGCCCGAAAAAATTTGGTTGGAAAGTCCCCGCGTTTTGATCTCTATCTTACGAACTTTTTTGAAAATTTCTGTTGCATCCATATTTGATTTCAGATTTAGGATTTAATTTTTTGATCCTCTATGACGGTTTTCACCATCATTTGTTATCTTTTACGGAACTTCAACTTTATTTAAAACTTCGTTGATAATATCTTCTGTTGTAATATTTTCTGCTTCAGCCTCGTAAGTTAAACCGATACGATGGCGTAACACATCGTGAGCCACCGCGCGAATATCTTCCGGAATCACATAACCACGCCGTTTGATGAAAGCATAAGCTTTTGAAGCCAAAGCCATACTGATGCTGGCACGCGGTGATCCGCCATAAGCAATCATGCTTGCCAACGACTCTAAACCGTATTCTTTCGGAAAACGAGTGGCAAAAACGATGTCGGTAATATAATTTTCGATTTTTTCATCTAAATAAACTTCACGAACAATGCCGCGTGCTTTGATGATGTCTTCCGGTTTTAAAATCGGAGTAGTACTTGCAAAGGTGTTGTTGATATTGTTGCGAAGAATCATTTTTTCTTCCTCTTTTTTCGGATAAGTGATCACCACTTTCAACATAAAACGGTCAACTTGAGCTTCCGGTAACGGATAAGTTCCCTCTTGTTCAATCGGGTTTTGTGTTGCCATCACCAAAAAGGGTTCTTCTAATTTGAAAGTGTCTTGTCCGATAGTAACTTGACGCTCCTGCATGGCTTCCAACAAAGCACTTTGAACCTTTGCCGGCGAACGGTTGATTTCATCAGCCAATACAAAATTGGCAAAGATAGGACCTTTTTTTACTTTAAATTCTTCCGTTTTTTGCGAATAAACCATCGTTCCGATTAAGTCGGCAGGCAGCAAATCGGGAGTGAATTGAATACGACTGAATTTTGCTTTGATAATATTTGATAAGGAGTTAATGGCTAATGTTTTTGCCAACCCCGGAACACCTTCTAATAAAATATGACCGTTAGAAAGCAGTCCGATCAATAGGCGTTCAACCATGTATTTTTGTCCAACAATCACCTTGTCCATTTCAAGGCGAATCAAATCTACAAACTCGCTTTCAAGTCGAATTTTTTCATTTAATTCTTTAATATCTGTTTGCATAATTCTATGTTATTTAGTTTCACGTATGCCATAACGAAAAAATCTAAAAAATCGTGTATGATTCGATTTTTTAGATTTTGAGTTTTTAGCAAATATTTTGCCAAACTAAAAAATACGTTTTAATGTGGCAAAAATTCCTGCTTCAATGGCTGAATAATTCCCGTCTGCAAAAAACAATTTTTTGATCTCTTTAAAAAAATCCTCTTTTTCGGAATCAGTTTTCAAAAAATGTGATTGATAGGTTGTGATGTTTTTAATTCGTTGTGCATCATTGTCTTTTTGAAAAACAGCTAATACTTTTTGAAACGTTTCCGGTTCCACTTCTGCCGAGATAAACGATAACTCTTTTTCATCCATTTTCAAATCTACATTGGCTGCAAAAAGCAATGTATAGATTTCAAATTCTTCTTTGGTCCAATTCATTTTAAAATAATTTATTGATTTATAATTTATTATCTTCAAAAAAAGGAATTTCTATAGTCTCTTTTGATTGGTTTTTGAAGGGGGAATCCTCAATGTGTTTTTTGATGTATTTCAATCCGATAGACCATAATTTGATATCAAACCAAAAAAACAATCCGAAAAAAACTAAATTTCCAATCGTTCCCCAAAAACCATCACCAATGGTTCCGAAAACCATCAATATTGCATCAAAAATACTGTGAGCCAAAATAGGTAATAATATACTGAGTAATATATATTTAACTCGTTTTTTTGGAATGAATTTGGCTAACGAAAAATAGTAACCCATAATAACGGCAAACAAAAAATGTGCAGGAACAGATAGTAACGCTCGTGCAAAGCCGACTCGAATAGAAGATGCAAAAGTATCATTTCCAAAAACATACAAAATATTTTCGACACAAGCAAAACCTAATGAAACGAAAACGGCATAAACAATTCCATCAAAAAATTCATTGAAATTCTTGTTTTTCCATATTAAAATAAACAGAAAGATAAATTTGACCAATTCTTCAGGAATGCCTGCACAACAAAAGGCAGTGAAAATGGCATTAAGCCAATCAGATGAAAATGGAGCCGCATCAATAGGTAAAGGAAGATAGAAAATAACAAAAACAGAAACGATGCCCATTCCAATAGCTTTTAACAAAAGTCCCAACGGCTCTTTTTCGTACTTGTCACTGCGATAAATATACCACAACAAAACTAAAACAGGTAAAACTGATAAAGCAAATAAAAGAATGTTCATATTTTAAAATTTTAAAAGCGTTTTAACCAGATAATGATCAGAAATAAAAGAGACGCCGTAATCTGTTTTTAAAGTTTGAAAAATCGAGGGT
>JAQUSR010000199.1 GCA_028710155.1 Bacteroidales bacterium
AGGGCGTAGTTGGCTTGAATCATAGAAATAGGAAGTTTTTGATGCTTTATATCCTGCTTTTGAGCTGTGCAACATACAATGGTTGCCCAAAGTAGAACAATCAATAGCCAATATTGTTTCATAGAATGTCGTTAAATGATTATCTGTAAAGTAGTTGATCGAATTTTATTCTTGTTTATGATAGATTTCTCGCATCACAGCATCATATTTTTTGTATAAAACGTTGCGCTTCAACTTCAAAGTTTGTGATAAGAAACCGTTTTGAGAAGTCCATTCGGCATTAATGAGGCGGAAGCGTTTAATTTGTTCGTGTGGGGCTAAAGATAGATTGAATTTATCCACTTCTCGTTGAAAACGGGCAAGTGTTAACGGCAAGGAAATCAGTTCATTATTATCTTGATAATGAAGTTTATGTTTAGCTGCCCAAAAATGTAAACGGGTGAAATTCGGAGTGATAATGGCAGAAGCAAATTTTTCGTTTTCGCCTATCACCATAATGTTGTCAATAAAAATTGATTCTTTGAATTTGTTTTCAATCAATTGTGGTGCAATATATTTTCCGGCAGAAAGTTTAAAAATCTCTTTTTTGCGGTCAGTGATTTTGAGGTAGCCTTGTGGGGTTAATTCGCCGATATCTCCGGTATGAAACCAACCGTCTTCATCAATCACTTGATGGGTGTAATCGGGGTCTTTGTAGTAGCCGAGCATTAAATGAGGTCCTTTCGTCAAAATTTCTTGATCTTGTGCAAATTTTAGCTGAACGCCTTCCATCACTTTACCGACGGTTCCAATGTTGATTTTCATTTCTTTAGGATTATTGACAGCTATAACCGGAGCGGTTTCTGTCATACCGTAGCCTTCAAAAATAAACATTCCGGCTGCTGAAAACAAGCGGATAATTCGGGCTTGAATGCTTGAACTGCCTGAAACAATGAGCATTTCTTTGCCACTAAATTTTTCACGCCATTTGGAATACACCAATTGATCGGCGATTTTCAATTTTTTATTATACCACCAGCTATTATTTTCATAATCAAATTGTTCTCCCAAATGAAAAGCCCATGAATAGATCCAACGTTTGATTCCGCTTAAATCTTTACCGGCAGAATGAAGTTTATCGAACATCATTTCCAAAACTCGGGGAACGGCACAAAAAACATCGGCTTTAATATCGTGAATATCGGAGGCGATGGTTGCTAAACTTTCGGCATAATAGATGCTGATGCCCAACGATTGAAATTCATAGTTCATGCTGCGTTCATAAATATGACACAATGGCAAGAAACTCAATGCTTTGTGTGTGCTATTTTTGATTTGTTGAGCGGCATGTCCCAAAAAGTTGAACACAATGTTGCCGTGCGACAGCATAACACCTTTGGGTATTCCCGTTGTTCCTGAGGTATAAATGATGGTACACAGGTCGTCGGGTTGAATAGTTTTTTTGTTTTCTTCAATGACCGTTTGAAATTGAGCTCTATTTTGTCTGCCTAATTCGAAAATTTCATTCAAATTGGTTGCATTTTCTATCTCATCTATCACAAAAACTTTTGGCGGATTGGGCAACGATTGAATGATGGGATATAAATTTTTGTAAATTTGTTTATTGCCGATAACCACTATTTTGGCATCGCTATGGGTGATAATGTGCGTATAATCTGCAACGCTTAATGTGGTGTAAATGGGAACGTGAATCAATTTTGCCAATGGTAGGCCCATGTCCAAAAAATTCCATTGCGGGCGATTATTCATACAAGTAACGACTTTATCGTTGGGTTGTAATCCATAAGCCAAAAAGCCATAAGCCAAAAGGAGTGAATTTTCAATGTAGTCATCTACACTGAATTTAACCCATTGTCCTTGACGTTTATAAGCTAAAATATCATTTTTTGGGTATTTGTCTTTTAATTGATCTAATAAATCAAATGTTCGGGTGATTTTCATGTCAATAAATTTGTAATTATTTGATTTATAATTATTAATAAAGTTTTATTTACAGTAAAAGATTAGAAAACATATCTCTGTTACGACTGGTCGCTATCGGTGGTGTTGTTCTGAGAAGAATCTTTTTTCGGATTCATCCGTTTTTTAATCTTTTTTGTTTGATTGTCAATTATTTCTGTTATATGAAATTGTTTAAATCCAAATTGAATAGACGATAAGTCTATTTGTTTAAAACCGATGCGAATGATATTAGAAGAGGTCGAGTTGTGGTTATAAATTTCGCTGATAATTGGTTGATATTTTTTGAGCAAAAGATTTCGTTTCAATTTTAGAGTAGGAGAGAGGAAACCGTTTTGAGGGCTCCATTCTTCGGTTAGCAGGCGAAAGCGTTTGATTTGTTCGTGTGGTGCTAAATCTTTGTTGAGCAGATCGATCTCTTTTTGAAAACGGTTGCGTACTTCAGGAATATTGATCAAAGCGTTGTTATCGCGATAGTGCAGTTTGTATTTTAATGCCCAATAGTGTAAATGGTTGAAATTTGGAATAATAAGGGCGGATGCAAATTTTTCGTTTTCGCCCACCACCATAATTTGTTCAATAAAATTGGATTCACGAAATTTATTTTCAATCAGTTGTGGTGCAATATATTTTCCTGCAGAGAGTTTGAAAATTTCTTTTTTTCGGTCGGTGATTTTTAAATACATACCGTCCACCATTTTCCCGATATCGCCTATGTGAAACCAACCATCAGCATCCATTACTTGTGCCGAATATTCAGGGTCTTTGTAGTAGCCGAGCATAACGTGTGGACCTCGTGTTAATATTTCTCCGTCTTCAGCAAATTTCACTTCAACTCCTTTCAAAATAGGACCGACGGTGCCGATTTTTACGAATCCGTCATGGGGATTATTGACAGCGATGACAGGCGATGTTTCCGACATTCCATAACCTTCGTAGATACAAATTCCGGCTGCAGAAAACAATCTGATCATACGTTCTTGAATGGCAGAACTTCCGCTGATAACCGTCATTCGATTGCCGCCTAACATATTACGCCATTTTGAATAGAC
>JAQUSR010000055.1 GCA_028710155.1 Bacteroidales bacterium
TCCGGTTAATGCCGACGGATCCACTCCCACCAACAACGTAGTAGAAGACGGCTCTATCAGCATTGAAGTTCCTGCCGGAACATACGATTTTTGTATTACCAACCCCACGGCTAACGACAGAATTTGGATTGCCTCCAATTTTTGCGATCCGGGTCGCCAAAACGACTTTGTTTTTGAATCGGGAAAACATTATCACTTTTTGATTACCGAACACGAAAACGGCGATTGCGTGCTGTTGACCATTTCCGATGCTTCGAATAATAGAAGCAGCCGCACCTTTAATATTTATCGCGATGGTGTTCAAATTGCAGCTAATCACGACGAATCGACCTACACCGATGAATTTAACTTTGTTGAAGGTCAAAACTATTGCTACACTGTTGAAACCGTTTGTGGAAGCGGAATTGCCTCAGAAATGTCGAACGAAGATTGTGTTATCGTTGCTCCTTTCAATACCTATACGATCAATGCCACAGCAGGCGAAAACGGAACGATTACTCCATCGGGCAACGTGTCGGTAGAAGAGGGCGATTCTCAAACCTTTATCATCGCTGCCAATGCAGGCTTCCAAATTGAAAACGTATTGGTAGACGGAGAAAGTGTTGGAACCGTTGAAACTTATACCTTTGAGAATGTGACGGCTAATCATACCATCGCAGTTTCGTTTAGCGAAAAACCTGCCATTGAAGAATGGGATGTCCGTTTCAAAGTGTATCCCAATCCGGCCAGCGATCAAGTGAATATTGAAGGTGAAAATATCGAAAACATCACCGTATTTAATGTCATGGGACAAAGAATGGAAATACTTAAAATGTCTGCAGCTTCATCTTATCAAATATCAACAGCAATGTTTGAAAACGGAGTGTATATTTTCCGAATTACTACTACTGACGGAAACATCGTATCTCAACGTGTTGTGATTTCTCATTAATAGTTGATTGGAAGATCAATCATTACAAAAAACCTCCGCGGAGGTTTTTTTTTGTGATATTTATCAACGAGGAAAAAATATTTTGTTATTGCGTTTTTTCTAATTTTGCAACTGTTTTTGAAACAAATTATTTTTGTTTAAAAAAAAGAGTCAATATAAATTAAAGTCCACGGAATGAAAAATAATCTATGTTTATTGCTTACCATATTTTTTCTGTATGGCGTTATTTTAGCACAAAGTCCATCCAAAGAATTAGTTTTTCGTAATCAATATTTGAATGTCTGCGATGATATTACCATCTGTGAAGGCGAATCCGTTCAATTGTGGGCTGAGGGAGTCAGTTTTTATGAATGGTTTCCCATCATAGGGTTATCCAATACTCATATTTCGAATCCTATGGCTTCACCCATCAACACTATCACCTATTACATAACGGGTTATTATTCCGGAGAAAATGTTGTAGAAAATGGAAATTTTAACGCAGGAAATACAGGATTTACAACACAATACACGCACAACAGCAATTTGTGGGGAGAAGGAACCTATTTTGTCGGGGCAGACGCATCCAATTATCACTCAAATTTTGTCGGACATGATCACACTACAGGAAACGGCAATTTTATGATTATCAACGGCTACCCCGGAACAAATGTAACAATTTGGTCTCAAGTGATTCAGGTTTCACCCAACACCGAATACTCCTTTTCGACATGGGTTTGCACGTTAGCTGGAAATCCTGATGAAGTGGCTCAGTTACAATTTAGTATCAATGGCACTCAAATCGGAGAAATTTTTCCGGCACCACCTTCTTATAATGTATGGCAACAATTTTACCAAATTTGGAACAGTGGTGATGCCACTGAAGCCACCATCACCATTTTAAATCAAAACACGCTCCAAAGTGGCAACGATTTCGGATTAGACGACATCTCTTTTGTTCCGGTTATCGGAGAACAGGATTCTGTTACAGTTACGGTTATAAATACCACAGGATCATTTTGCTATGATACTGCTTGTTTCGGCTTTCCCTATAACGAATACGGATTTAATATTCCTAATCCGACTTTAGGCACTTCCAATCATTATTTAACATTTGAAAGTTACACCGGATGTGATAGTGTGGTGGTTTTAGGGCTGACTACTTTTGCTGTAGAAGACACATCTTTTAGTGATACCGTTTGTGCCTATGAAATATATGAAGAACATGGTTTTAATTTTGTAGCTACGCACGATACCGTTATTTCACAAATTGTTCACACTAATAATATTTGTAATAGCACAACACTTAATTTGACAGTGTTTCCATCTTATACAGTCGATACTTCTATTACCATTTGCACGGGTGAAACCTATTCCGGTTTTGGTTTTGAAAATTTATCAGAAAGCGACATTTACACACGTCAGGCCCAAACGGTTGCGGGTTGCGACAGTAGCATTATATTGCGGTTGACGGTTACCAATCCTACAATTTTTAACATTTCGGGAGGAGGTGCATCATGTTCAGAATCAGATGTTAATGAATTTTCTATTTTGATGGATGATAGCGAAGAAGGGGTTACCTATTCCGTCTTCTGTAATCAAGTTTTGGTGGCAACGGTTGCCGGAACAGGCGAAGAAATGATTTTAGGAACATTCACACAACAAGGAGTTTATACGGTTCAAGGATCCATCAACGATCAATGTTCGGAGCAGATGAATGGTGTTGCTATCATCAAAAGCATTCCTACGCCACCTGAACGAATCATTTATCACGATTAAAAGTTATGAATTCAAATACAATTAATTATAAAAAATTTTTAACGATTCTTATACTCGTTTCTGCGGCCATTCGCATCTTTTTTGCGATGATGATAGAATTTGGCAACGACGAAGTATATTATCATCTTTATGCCCAATATCCAGATTGGAGCCATTTCGATCATCCGCCTATGGTGGGTTTTATGATGCAGCTTTTTTCATTCAATTTATTGTTTGATAGTGAATTGGCGATGAGAATGAGTAGCATCGTTTTGGGCAGTTTCAATATTTTATTGATTTTTAAAATCGGAAGTGCATTGAAAAACGAACGCACGGGTTGGTTTGCTGCTTTGCTGTATACAGCTTCCGTTTATGCTTTCGTCATTTGCGGCATTTTTATTTTACCCGACACTCCGCAAAGTTTCTTTTGGTTATTGACATTGTTGTTCTTTATCAAAACATTTCAAAAGGATCAAGACGAAAAAAAACAAAAATACACGATGCTTTGGGCAGGATTTTTTTGTGGAATGGCTTTTTTGTCGAAATATACTTCACTTTTTTTATGGAGCGGAGCGGGAATCTTCATTTTAGGTTGGAAACGAGAATGGCTTAAGCGTAAAGAGTTGTATTTTAGTGTTTTATTAACTATTTTAGGAATGGTTCCCGTGTTGGTCTGGAATTTGCAAAACGATTTTATCAGTTTCACCTTTCATTCAGAAAGAGTTACTTATCAACAAACGATTCGTCCTGATTATTTTGTAACTGAACTAGCCGGCGAGTTGTTGTATAACAATCCGCTTGTTGTGATTTTAACCATATTGGCGGTGGTGGCTTGTTTCCGAAAAAAAATATCAGCGAACAAAGAATTGATGCGGTTGCTGTTGTGTATTGCTTTGCCGTTTATTGTAACTTTTTGGGTGGTTTCGTGGCAACGTGCAACGCTTCCCCATTGGTCGGCACCGGCTTTCATAACGCTCATTCCGTTGACAGCCGCTTGGTTGGATGAAAAAACGGATCGTCACAAAAAATTCAATGGATGGATAACATCAGCTGTGGGTTTGTTGGCAATAGTTTTAGTAGTCGGTTTTGGACAAATTCAATACGGATGGTTCACCCTCGATCGACATCAAGAATATGACAAGATGGGAAAAGATGATTTTTCGTTAGATATGTATGGATGGAAACAGTTAAACGAAGAATTTCAAAAAGTCAGACAAGAAAAAATTGCTAATGGAAAAATGCGTGTTACCGACCCGTTGATGGCTAACAATTGGTTTCCGGCAGCCAACTTGGAGTATTATGTGGCACGTCCTTCGAAAATTTCGATGTTGGCGATAGGACCATTGGAAAAAATTCATAAATACGCATGGATCAATGAAAAACGAGGCGGTTTTAGCGAAGGAATGAACGGATGGTGGATTACCTCTAGTCGCGATTTTGTCGATCCCATCAGTCGTTATTCCGACTATTTTACCGAAATTGGACCGGCCGATACCATTGCCATTGTTCGTAATCGGCAACATGTGATGAATTATTACGTCTATCCGATGAAAAACATGAAAAAAATTCCGGAAAAAATTTTCTAGGCTAAAAATCGGAGACATTGATGGCTTTTCGTTGAACTTCAATTTTTATTTTTTCTTTTGTTCTTAAAATATTAAACAACTATAAATCTGTGCGTTATAATTGGAATCCATGGCATGGTTGTCATAAAAAAAGTGCCGGCTGTTTGCATTGCTACGTTTTTGCCATTGATGGTGTGTATGAAAAAGATGCCTCTCAAGTACATTTGGTGAAAACGAAGTTCGAAATGCCCATAAAGCGTAATCGTCAGCATCAGTGGGTGATTCCAAGCGGAAGTTCTATTGCCACATGTTTTACCTCCGATTTTTTTGTCGAGGAGGCCGATGTTTGGCGACCAAAAGCGTGGGAAATGATGGCGATTCGCAACGATTGTCTTTTTTTTATCATCACCAAACGTCCGGAACGTATAGCAAACACTTTGCCCGACAATTGGAACGATGGTTACGACAATGTTTTTATCAATGTTACGGCTGAAAATCAAGCGATGGCTGACGAGCGTATCCCGATTTTATTAAATCTGCCGTTAAAAATGCGTGGTATTGCTGTTGCACCGATATTAGAGGCGGTGGATCTGCGATCGTATTTAAAAACCGGAAATATTCAAGCCGTTTCGGTGGGAGGGGAGTCGTATCGCAACGCACGCATCACCCGTTATGAAGAGGTGTTGGATATTCGTCAACAATGTATGGATTATCAAGTGAATTTTACGTTTCATCAAACCGGATCGAAGTTGTTGAAAGACGGAAAGTTGTATCACATTCCACATCATTGCGAATATGAACAGGCACGTAAAGCCGACATTGATTTTTTGCAACCAAAGGTGTGGCATCATATTGCTGAACGCGATTTGTGGAGCGATGATGATGCAACAAACATTCCTAAAAAATAGTATTTTATTGAACTAATAAATCATGAAAATGAAAAAAACTCTTTTTTTAATCTTATCATCGCTGCTTTTGTGCTATGGATGTCAAACAATGGATAATGGCGTCAAAAAAGGTTGGAAATTAGTGTGGAACGATGAGTTTAACGGCAACAAAATCGATGAAACGATGTGGTCGAAAGTGCCGCGTTCTACACCCGATTGGAAAAATTATATGTCGGATTGGGATTCGTTGTATGCCGTCGAATCGGGAAATTTGGTGCTTTGGGGCGTTCAAAATATTTCGCAAACAAATGATTCTGTACCATTTCTTACCGGCGGCATTTGGGGAATGGGAAAAAAATCATTTGGATTGGGGCGATTAGAAATTTGTGCCAAGTTGGATCAGGCACAAGGTTTTTGGCCCGCTATATGGCTTTTGCCGGAAATTCCCAATCGAATTTGGCCACAAGGTGGAGAAATTGACATTATGGAACATTTGAATTTTGATACTATTGTGTATCAAACAATTCATTCACCCTTTACTATGAATCAGCAAATCAAAAACAAACCTCAAAGTTCAGGTACAACAATTTGTTATGCTGATCAATGCAACGTTTTTGCTGTCGAAAGATATTGCGATAGCATCGTTTTCTTTGTCAACGACCAACGTACTTTCGGCTATTATAGAAACGATTCTTTGGGCGACCAACAATTTCCCTTTTCAGACCATCCTTTCTATCTCATTCTCAGTGCTCAATTGGGTGGCAGTTGGGTAGGTGCCGTCAATGCGGAACATCTTCCGGTTGCCATGTATATTGATTGGGTTCGGTTTTATGAACCGGAAAATTAATAAAAACAATAAAAATGATTTTTATGAAAAACCATCTTTTAAAAATGAAAAAAATCTATTGGATGTTGTGCGTATTATCGTTTTCGGTAACAATTTTTGCACAAAATATTATTCCTTCTCCTAAAGTAATAAAACAAAACGGAGTCGAAAAATATCCCGTTAAGTCGGTGAAAACCAATAAAATGGCTACTGTTTCGGTTGATGAATATTATCTTACCATTCAACAAGGAAATGTGGTGATTGCGGGTAATGAGATTTGGGCCAAACAAACGCTTTTGCAATTGACAGATGATCAAGGGTGCGTTCCCGATGTCGAAATTCACGATTGGGCGGCATATCCGATGCGTGGTTTTATGCACGACTGCGGACGTAATTTTCAAACGATCGAAATGCTGAAAGAAACCATTCAATGGATGAGTTTTTATAAATTCAATGTGTTTCATTGGCATTTGACCGACCATCCGGCTTGGCGTATTGAATGTAAGATTTATCCACAACTTAATGATCCTCAATATCAACGACAAGGGCGCGATGTGGGAAAATTTTATACTTACGATGAAATCCGCGAATTGATTCAATTTGCACGTGAGCGAGGCATTACGGTGGTTCCGGAAATTGATATGCCGGGGCATAGCACTTTTTTTACCAAGACTTTTGGCTTTTCTATGGATTCAGATGAAGGGAAAGCCGTGCTTGAAAAATGTTTGGACGAATTTTTTGCTGAAATTCCTGTCGATTTAGCTCCTTGTTTTCATATCGGTTCCGATGAAATTCATATTGCAGATCCACAAGGATTTATGCAGTGGGCGGAAAATTTGATGAAAAAATATCATCGCATTCCGATAGCGTGGGATCCGGGGCTTCCTACTTCTACTACTACATTTCGGCAAATTTGGAACGAAGCAGCGGGAAGCAATGCCGCTTCTACAAAAAAAGAGGGAAAATATTTAGATTCGTTTGTGGGTTATCTGAATTATTACGATCCGATGGTTTATACGCATCGGGCATTTTTACATCAAGCTTGTGCACAAGCAATTCCGGATACTTCGGTAGCTACCGGCGGAATTTTGTGTTTGTGGAACGATGTTCGCGTTGACGATAAAAATAAAATTGCACTTCATAATGGAATGATGAATGGTATGATGGCTTTTGCAGAACGTTTTTGGCAAGGTGGTTCTGCCGGTAGCATCGAACATGCCAATCTTTTGCCTTCTCCCCAAAGCAAAACCGGACAAAAAGTGGCAGCGTTTGAACGAAAAATGCAGTTTCATCGCGATCATTTTTTGAAAGATGTGGATGTGCGATGGGTGGCTAATGCTAACATTCCATGGAAAATAAAAGTTGAAAATAATGGATGGAAAAAAGCTTGGGGCGGTGCAATTGAAATGGATGCTTTTTGCGAAAACAATAAAATTGAACGATTGGATTCGATGCAAGCATGGGCAACAACAAATATTTATGTTGATCAAGATACCGTTATTCGCGCTTGGATAGGCTTTGAAGCTGCTGCCCGATCGAACAGAATTTCGGGAGGCATCGGAAAACAAGGTCGTTGGGAAAATAATGGTCGAGTAATCGTTAACCAAACGATAGAAATTTTTCCTCCCGTTGCTTGGAATGAACCCGAAAAATATAACTATCATTTTAATACATGGACACGTCCGCAAGAAGAAGAGCCTTATACAAATGAACAATTTTATTGGATGCGTGAGCCTGCTTTCATCCCGTTGAAAAAAGGTTGGAATAGCATTGAAATGTATATTCCGCGCACTTTCAATGGTCAACGTTGGAGTTTCGCTTTTATTCCTGTTTCAATGAAAAACAACGGGCACGTTGGAGAAGTTGAACATCTTCGTTGGAAATGATTTGTAACTTGTTAAAAATCAAATTTATATAAAGATATTTCTCCATTTGTAAAAAATTTTTTTGAAAAACAAGGTTTTTTTTCATGAACGTTTGAAAACAACAACGTCTGAAAATGATAAAAAGCCTCTCTACATTTGTAAAAAGGCTTTGAGCAAAAAAATATGACAAATATTCGTGAACTTCTTAAAAAAAGAGCCATCGCCGCATTGGCATTTTTCAACAATGACTCTTTTGCAGAGTGATAAGAAACCTGTTTCTCGATTTCTTGTCGGCTCAGAAAAAACAACCAAATTTTTCGATGGCAAAGAAACTACTTTTCAAAGAGGTGCAACATCCCAATTTGTAATGAAAATGGTTAAAATTGTTCACTATTAATGATGATATTTGTTTTAACAAATTGTCAATCAAATATATAAAAATAAAAAACGCCTCCAAAGAGGCGTTTTTATTATAAAATCTTTCAAAATTAACAATCATCATCCTTGTCCGTTGACGTTAGGAACACTTTGTTGTCCTTGCCCTTGATTGGATTTTGATTCAAGTTCGATTTTTCCAAAACGGAACGTAACACCGGCTCCAATGTAACGACTTGAGTATTTTTGTGAATTATAGGCTACATAATAAGGCGTTTCGCGATTTGTATCCTTCTTGTTCCAATTGAAAATATCGTTAGCATTGAGGTAAACAGAGATTTTACGATCCAAAAAGTCGGCACGCAAACCACAGTTGATCGAATAAATCGGGTCGGTTTCCATAAACAATGTTTTGTTTTTAGAACGATAATTGCCCGAAGCATTCACTTCCAATACATTCCACAACTTAGCCCAATAGTTGATACGCAAACTATAACCTAAATTTTCTGTTACGACTGTTTTTAAATCGCGTTGATATTCGGTTTCTGTATTGCTATAATACACATTGCCGTAAAATCGAACCTGCATGAACGATTTTAACTTATATGTAATGTTGGCTTCCAATCCGGTGCGATACGATTTTCCCGAATTAACCGGCATCGAAAAGTTGACAATGCGACCGAAAATATCGCTATAAGCCACATCGTTCAAAGTGTTGACCTCGTTGACGTAATTTTTGAAATAACCATTCAATCCCACGTTGCCAAATTTGTTGAAATATTTGGTCCAACCACCTTCAAACGAATTAGTAAAGGTTTGTAGTAAATCGGGATTGCCTGTCGAATAACTGTCTTCGCCATAATTGATAAAGGTGGTCAACTCATCGTATTCGGGATTGGCAACGCGACGGGTATAGCTCAACTTGAAGTTGTGCATCGATTTGGTACGATAGCTTAAATGCAACGACGGATACCATCCCATATAGCTTTTTGTCAAATTGTCTTTTGGACTGTTGTGATACAACACATCGTAATTATTGAACTCTGCTCGCAAGCCGCCTTTGATGATGAAATTGCCAAATTTATGTTGAATGGTGATATATGATTCCAACTCGCTGTTTTTCACATCAGCATTGACAAATCGCAATGAATCTAATTGATAATTACCAACTTCTGAAACCAGTGTATCACTTTCTTCCCAATTTCCTCCAAAACCGTAGTCGCCGCCAATGCCTAAAGCAATTTCTCCGTTTTTGATATACGGAAGGGTGTAATCGACGCTGGCATCAAAACTATACGAGTTGTATTCATTTTTATTGATTTTGTCTTTGTTTAAATAGTCTTGTGTTTCAAAATGGCGGATGAAATCAACTTTCTGGTTATTACTCCAATAATTACCACCGATATTTCCTTCAATCAAATGTCCGTTATCGTTGAAACGGTGTTGATACCAAGTGCCTGCATAGCCACCCAAATAGTTGCTTTTTTCGTCTTGATCGGTGGTATAATGATACATTGCCGAATCGAAAATATATTCGTGACGGAAATTTTCACCACTTGATTTAGCGATGGAATTGCCGCCATAACCGCCTAACCAAAACGAAATGTCGTTCATGGAATCTATTTTGCACGATCCGTTTAAAAACAAACCGCCTGAAAAACCATGGTTTTTGCTTTCATCTGAAAAAGTTTCATAGGTAGAAGTGTCTTTTTGTTCGTCCAAATAAAGATTGTAACCATGATTTTTAGAGTTCCAATTCCAATAATTTCCGTAGGTATAAACGCTTACATCCCATTTGTTATTCGACCAAACATAAGAAAACCACGGTGCAATGCTGGGATTCGACGATCCGCGAAGTCCAAAACTATAAAAACTATTGCGTTTGATGTTGTCGTTGGTAACAATGTTGATGATGCCGCCGGTACCTTGGGCGCTGTAGCGTGCCGAAGGATTGGTAATCACCTCGATACGTTGCAAGCTATTGGCAGGCAACTGTTGAATATAATTTTTCAAACTCTCTTCGTTGAGGTGAGACGGTTTGTTGTTGATCCAAATTTCAACACTTGAAACGCCTCGCAATGTGATGTTTCCTTCAATATCGACCTCAACACCCGGTGCATTTTGCAACGCATCGGAAGCTGTCCCCGATTGAATGGTCGGATCTTCGGAAACGTTGTACAGTGTTTTTTCGCCTTCTTGTGCATACACCGGTTTCTTGGCAGTAACTTCCACAGCTCCCAACGTTGTAGAATGAGATGTTAAGGAGATGGTTCCAATATCCAATTTTTTATTATTTCCTTTCAGTGTAATCGGTTGCGTATAAACATCATATCCAACGTAAGTGGCTTTGAGCAGATAATCGCCTGAGGGAACGTTGACAAGCTCAAATTTTCCTTGAACATCGGAGGTGGCGTGCGAAATGGTTTTGGCAGTTGAATCTTTGGTAATGATCACGACATTGGCATAAAAAAGAGACTCTTTAGAAATGCTGTCGGAAATGGTTCCGTTGACAGTAAAATTTTGACCAAAAACTTGTGAAATAGTTAATATAATCAATACTGCAGTTAAAAGAAATTGTTTGCAATTCATAACGTCGGTTTTTAAAAAATTATGTTTTTTCTTGAACATTGGGTAAGACGTATTTTGCAATGGATAGTTACAAATTTTTATAATATTTTTCAAAAAGGGCATAAAAAAACCTCATGGAATGAGGCTTTTTGATGATTTGGAAAAGGTTTAAAATTTCGGCTATTGTTTGATGAACTTTTGCGAAACAGTTCCGATTTTAATAATATAAATGCCTTTTGATAAATGGCTGAGCGAGATCTCCGTTTGATAATTGGTAATCATTTGTTCTAAAACCATTTTTCCGGAAACATCGTAAACAGTTGCTTGTTCGTTTTGTGTTAAGTTAGGAATAGAAATGGTCATCATATCTTTGACCGGATTAGGACTGATGTTGAGCAAAAATTCTTGTTGCAATTCATGAGTTGAAACATTACATCCGTTTCCATCGCCAAAAACATCATAAGGATTTCCTTTGTTGTAATCTTGTACTTCCCAATTTTTTTCAACGGCAACATCGGTTTTGCTGCCCCAAATTCCCGGATTGGTTTCATCAACATTTTGAACATAAATGGTTCCTGAAAAATCGTCATTACGATCGGCTAAGGAGTAAAACATAGAATCTAATGCACAAGCATCAAAATTACAACCAAACAATGCAATACCGTAAACATAAGGATTGTTGGAAACGTCAAGACGAGATATATTGTTTTGACTGAATGAAATATGTTCCAAAAGTGGATTGGCGTGTACATCCAAAGTTTGCAATTGATTGCGTTCACAATAGAAAATCGATAAATCGGGACAATGAGAAACATCTAACTCGGTGATGGAGTTTCCCATAGCCATTAAACTAACAATTTCGGAATTGACACGCAAATGACTAATGTTGTTTTCGTTGCACCAAAGTGTTCTTAAATAGGGATTTTGACTGACATCTAAACCTACAATAGTGGATCCGTTGTGCTTGCATTCAAAAGCTTCTATATTTCCATAGATACGAATGATGGTATCGGCAGCAGTGAAAGGTAAAAATGCAGCCCAATTGTTTCCCGATCCAACGATCAAATGAGAATAAACGCCGGTGGCGGTTTCTACCCAAACTTCAGTGTTTTCTACCGGTGCTAACAACGAGATGGTGATTTCGGCACCTTCTGTAACGTTGAGCGTCATTACCGGTGCGTTTTGAGGCGGATTTTGCGACCATAACAAGGATACCGTCAGAGTCATTAAAAGAAGGGTTGTAAAAAGTTTTACTTTCATAAAATTATGATATTAAATGTGTTAAAATAAAAGTCGCAATGCAATCTATTGCGTTTTCAAGGACTGCAAAGATATATTAATAAAGCAATTTTTTCATGAAAGAAAAAACATTAAAAACATTTCAGCCTCAAGCGTTGAGCGTTATGGTATAAATCAAACAATCGTCTCCGTCAGCATAGTAATCTTTGATGCGGGCTTCCAAATCGAAGCCGACTGCGGTGTAAAATTTTTGAGTCGGCAGATATTGTTCGCGTCCGGCAGTTTGCAAAACGATTTTTTTACCACCGAATTTTTCCGTTTCGTTCATGATTTCGTGAATGATTTTTTTGCCAACGCCTTTTCCTTGCGTCTGTTTATCAACTCCTAACCAATAAATCTCAAACGAAGAAAGCGTGCACGGAATGCGAGCAAAACAGCCAAATCCCACTACTTGATCATCCTCTTCGGCAAAGATAAATTCATAATTTTCAACCGTGTTGCCATCTTTTAAAGCTAATTCGGCTAACTCTACGGCAACGTAAATTTCGTCCGGAGCTTGTTCAAAAAAGCCGGTCGATCTCAAAATTTTCTCAATCTTTGTAAAATCTTCTTTTACAATTGTATTACGAAATGAAAGCATCTTCAATAATTTTTTCAAACATTTGATCGTGAGTCAAACCGTGTTTTTCAACCATCGCCACAAAACCCGAATCGGGCGAGATGCAAGGATTGGTGTTAATGTCAATGACGTAGAGGTTTCCCTCGCCATCCATCCGATAATCAACACGGGCATAACCTTTGAGGTGAAAGGCGTTGCGACAAGTTTCGGTGATTTCTTTCAGCCGTTGTGCAATTTCCGGTTCCACCTCAAAACTTCGCAAACTCTGTTGATACGACAAAGCGGTTTCGTCCCATTTTGCCTCGTAAGTCAATATTTTATGTCCCAAAAAATCGGGATGAAAACGAATTTCGGCAGGAGGTAAAATTTCGTTGCCGAGAAATGCACAATTAAACTCGCGTCCGTCAATATATTTTTCAGCCATCCATTCCAAACCGGTTTGTTTTGCCTTTTTTTGCAACGTTTGTTGTAACTTTTTTTCGGACGGAAATTTCATAATACAGCTGTCGTCCAAATTCATAGAGGCGTGTTCGGTTTTGGCTTTCAAAATATATTCGGCATTGGCAACAAAGCAGGCAGAAGGTGTTGGAATATGTTTTTCGTGTAAAAGTTCTTTGGTTAACATTTTGTTGGATGTAACCACTTGAGCGTAAATGTGATTTCCGGTAAACGGAATGTTCAACGTTTCGAGCAGCTGCACCGCAACAATCGACAACGAGTCGGTTTTGCAAATCGATTCCACCAAATTAAAGACCATATCCGGTTGAAAATCATTCAATACATTGATGACGGAACTGATGTCGGGAACAAACGGTATATGTTTGGTGATGTGTTTTTTAGATAAACATTTTTCGGCAAAATTGGCTTCTTCCAAATTGTCTAAAGCATCCATCGAACATTCGTCAGTGATGTTATCGCGTAAAATGGCAATTTTCATAAAAATATTGAGTTCAATATTGTTAAGCAGAATAAATCTCTTCCAATTTTGGAGTTGCCGTTTTTTCTTTTTGTCGTTCCAACTGTTGTTTACCTCTTTCCATCGCTTCGTTAACGATAAAAAGAATCAGCTTTTCATACGGAAAATTCAGTTGACGGCACATGATGCACAAGTCGGAATAAACCGGATTGAGACCGGCTAACGGATTGACTTCCAAAAAGCAAGGTTCTCCT
>JAQUSR010000056.1 GCA_028710155.1 Bacteroidales bacterium
CACAAGATGCTCAAACATTTAAGGTATCGAAAAATGTCCTGCGTTTGGAATCCGGAAAACGCTATCCCATCACCATTCAATAGCAAGAAAAAACGCATCAAGCCGGTATCAAATTATTTTGGTCAACACCGGATAGACCCAAGAAAATTATTGAAAAAGAGGCTTTTACTCATCAAAACGGCGAATCGGGCTTAATGGGAACTTATCGTTGTACACAACCTACCGTTTGCTATACCACTCAAAACGACACATTGTATGCCATAGCCATAGAATATCCTCAAAATCAATTGATTCTAAACATTCCTAAGCCCGATAAAAACGTTTCTGTTTCGTTGTTAGGCTGTGATAAAAATTTGCCTTGGAGTTATAAAAACGGACAAATGATTATTGATACTCGATCGTTATTGTACAACGACCTTAAAAGTACAGCAGCTTGGACATTCCGAATTTGTCAATAAAAAAAACAACTAATACAATTTGTATCAATAAAATAAGCGGAATACCAAGATAAAATTTTTTATGAAGTGTTTTGTGATGAAATAGCATCATTCCGAAAATCGCACCGATAGAACCGCCAAAGGCAGCCAAAAGCAGCAATGTTTTTTCGGAAATTCTCCACCGATTATTTCTCGCTTTATGTTTATCAATTCCAAATAAAATGAAAGTGAGTAGGTTAAGCGATAATAATCCATAAAACACAATGTATAACATAACGGTCAGTTTTATCGGTTGATGGAGAAAAGCACCTCTTTGACAGTTTGTCCCATCACTTGTTTATCAAAAAATTTCTCAAACTTCATGTTGCATTTTTCTGCAACTTTTATGGAAGGAAGATTGTCGAATTTTGTATAAATAATTAACTTATTGTAATTGAAATTATTAAAAGCAAATTGAATGCAGGCTTTAGCGGCTTCAGTAGCATATCCGTTACCACAATATTTTTTTAAAATATGGTATCCGACTTCCGGAAATAATTCTCCTTCAATTTCCTGCATTGTAATTCCGCAATCGCCTATAAAAAGATGATTGTGTTTCAAAATAACCGCCCACAAACCATGTCCATATTGGCGATAATTATCTAAATTCCATTGTATCCATTGTTCAACTTGCTTTTCAGTAAACGGAGCCGGATAAAACTTCATGGCTTCCGCATCGCATAAAACTTTTGCAAGATCTTCTCTATCAGATGTTAATAAATTTCGCAAATAAAGACGTTCTGTTTCAATCACAGCGGATGAAATCATTTTTTTATCTTCGAGTATTGATTTCTCAATCATTATCCATTTTTTACTTGCAACTATCTTTGCCGTTACTCAACCAATTCAACGAAAAATTCATAAAATACATCGAATAATTTTCTGAATCGAAATTTTCTTCAAGATAAGCACCAATTGTAGCGTCCGGCAAAACAGTGATAGACGAATATGCAGATCCAAAAGGACAAATACTTTTGCCCAAAGACCACGTTAAACCTTCGTCGTAACTGATTAACAAAGAAACATTTTTGCGATATTCAGTGTCAAACGGAATGGAATGCAACAGACGATTTTTTGAGTCACCTTTGTTTTCAGATGAATATCTAATTAAATCACCATTACAAGCAACAGCTTGCAAATCATTCCATTCAGAAACATGCGGTTGCCATGTTTCTCCACCATCGGTTGAGATATTAAACCATCGAGCACCTTTATGACGAATACTCATCAAAATTGATCCGTCTGTCAATTCGACTACTTTGGCTTCATCGCCTCCTTCTGATGCTTTTTCCGAGACATGCCAAGTTGCACCATTGTCATCCGAGTAAACAGCATGATTTTGAAGTGAATAGGATTCATCGGTTCGAATGGCTGCTACTAAAATGATTCTTCCTTTGGAGGTCAACAAACCTTGACCGGAACCAAAAAACGATGCTTTCCATTTTTTCCTAACCGGATTGGTGCAACCTTCTCCAAATATAAAATCCGTTATTTCAATTGGTTGCGACCAAGTTTGTCCGTTATCCAAACTTTTGCAAAAATAAGAACGAATTTTTTTTCCCGTTTGCACTTCCGATTCCCATAAACCATCGCCACCCACAAAAGCACAAATCAAACCATTTTGTTCGTTAGTGCAAGCTAAAACGGCATCGCCAAACCCCTTCCCTTTTCCGCTACCTTTGGCAATGGTTTGCGGTTGACTCCACGTTTTTCCGCCATCTGTACTTCTATTAATCAGAATATCAATATCTTCCGGTAAATCTGTTTGATTGAATTTTCGTTGATCGGTGGCAATTACTAAAGATCCGTCTTGAGCAGTAATGATGGCAGGAATCCGATAATTTTTTGAACCATAATCATTTGGCGCATAAATCAATTTTCGGGCTAAAAGAATTTCGCGATGACTTTTAGCTGTTATTGAATCGCAAAAACAGGTCTCTTGTTTTGTTTTAATATTTGATAATGAAACAATTATAGAATCACCTTCTTGAGCCTGTTCAGAAACTGAACCGGTAATCCACAGATAATTTTCTCCTTCAGTTAAAGAGCCTTTCAACTTGATTTTCAATATGTTTTTATTCGAATTTTTATTTCCTAACAAAGTTGCGTTGATAGCCGTTCTTTCATCAAAAATTGAATCATTTCCGGTGTAATAGACTTGGATTTCCTTCAAATTTTGTTGAAAATCCGAATCGTGCAATTGAATCGTAATGGATTTCAAATCAACGGTTTCTCCTGAATAAACAATTTTTGTTTTCAACAACACATCGTGCGGGTTTCCTCGACCCGTAAAACGTTCTTCTGCAATAACTTGAACTTGATCAATATTTCCGTTTATCTTTGATTGACACGAGTAGCATGAAATCAAAACAACAAGAATAATGTTGAACAATAAAAATCGTGAAAACAATCGCATAAAATTAAATATTACCGGATAAATGATTTTTATTTCTTTTTACGAATTACAAATACCTCACAACCATGCGATTCCAATGTTCCGCTGACGCTGGTTTTTGAAATAGTTTTTTCATTCCAAACTTGAAAAATAGTTGCCGAATACCAAATTTCGAAATCGTTGCGAATGTCGTAGTTATAAGTTTGAACGTTTTCAGAACGATTGAACACGCAAACGGCATATTCACCACCTGAAAGTTCTTTTTTCAAGATTTGCATTTTGTCGTCTTTGAAAATCGTTACAGCTTGTTTTCCTAACGGATCTTGATCGATGGCTATCAAGTGTTTATTGGTGAGCAACGCCAAATTTATCGGATCAATATTTCGCAAATCGCTATTCACCATCAACGGAGCAGCTAACATGCACCACAAAGCAAAATGTGTGTTGTATTCTGTTTGCGAACAACCTTTAAAACGACCTTCCCAACTCGATGATTTACCTTTGCCAAACAATCCGACCATCAACATATCGGGGTCGTTCCAACCGTTTGGACCACTATATTGTGCAATATTTTCTTGTAAATCAAATAATTCTAAAATTCCGCCAGTAATCCACGATTCTTCTTGATTGGCAATCCAGCAATCACGCGAATCGTAAGTGGTACGCCACAAATGACCGCCAGCAGCTTTTGCCCATAACCACGGTTTTCTAACGCCCCATTCACAGATAGAATAAACAATATCGCGTCCGCTATTTTTCAGCGCATCACCCATTTTTTTATAGCGAACAAACGCTGTTTCAACATCTTCCGGTGCATTACAATAATCGTATTTTAAATAATCGATGCCCCATTCGGCAAAGGTTTTGGCGTCCAACTCCTCAAAACCATAGCTTGCTGTTTGTCCGCCACAAGTATAAGACGCTGCATCAGAATAAATTCCGATTTTTAAACCTTTGGAATGTACGTAATCAGCCACGGGTTTGATGCCGTTTGGAAAACGTTTTTTATCGGGGAACAAACGATTTTTGTTATCGCGTCCTCCTACCCAATAATCATCAATTACAATATATTGATAACCGGCATCTTTCATGCCGTTGTTGACCATAGCATCCGCCATTTCTTTCAGAATTTGTTCGCTGACTTCGCCTTCAAAAAAATTCCAACTATTCCATCCCATCGGAGGTGTAGGTGCTAAATTGACATTTTGTGCAAAAAGCGTACTCGAAAAAAGCACCATTACAATTAAAAATAACTTTTTCATATTCAATAAATTAAATTTCTAAACAAACATTTCACGAACCATTATCTCAAGAATTTTTTCCAAACCGTCTTTATCGGTAGTATCAAATGCGTTATATTGTTCACTATCAACATCTAAAACTGCTTTTACGCTGCCATCCATCATCATCGGAACAACGATTTCAGATTTCGATAAAGAACTGCAAGCAATATGACCTTTAAACTGCTCAACATCCGGCACAATAATGGTTTCAGCACGCTGCCACGCTGTTCCACAAACACCTTGTCCTTTGTTGATTCGTGTGCAAGCTATCGTTCCTTGAAAAGGACCCAATACCAATTTATCATGGCGTACAATATAAAAACCGACCCAAAAAAAGCCAAAAACCTCTTTTAAAACTGCTGATACATTTGCCATGTTAGCAATAATATCTTTTTCATTGGTTATCAACGATTTAATTTGCGGAAGCAATTCACCATATAGCGTGGCTTTATCGGAGAATTTATTATAAATAATTGATTCACTCATGTTTAATCTGTTTCTTTGCTTCCATTAAAAATTCTTCATCGATTTCAAAAATTTCAGCAATACGCAATCCTTCCATCGGAACTTGGTCTGTATCGGTTTCTACTAATGAATAATCCATAAAATCGCCAAGATTATTTGGATTAATTTTTTCATTTATTTTATTCAATGTCAATCCTTTGACACGCATTCTTCGACATGACGCCGTAATTCCGCTATAGTGAGACGTGATGAGTGCATTGACTTTATATTTATTCATCATGCTGATGAATGCACTAACTAAAGCTTTTCCCTCTTCGGGGTTGGTGGTTCGCGCCAACTCGTCCACTAAAGCTAAAATTATTGTTCCGTGTTTGGCATTGAGAATGATGTTATTGATATTCAATATTTCTACGGCAAAAGATGACAATCCGTTCATTTCCGATTGTTGATCGCCGATGCTGAAGAGGACATGTTCAACAGGCATCACAACAGCTTCTTTAGCAGGAAGATAGAATCCGAATTGAAATAAAAATTGTGCTAAAGCAATTGTTTTTAAAAGTACCGTTTTTCCGGACATATTGGCTCCGGTAATCAAACATGGTGCATTAAAAAGATCAATATCAATAGGTTGGAATTTTTTTTCGGATTTTTCCAAAACAGCTTGAACCGAAGGATGATACAGTTGTAAAAAGTGTGTAGTTTCGTTGCCGAGTTGTGGGCGGCACCAACGTTTTGTAACTGCAAGTTTTGCTTTGGCTATCAACATATCCAAGTAGGCAAGTTGTTCCAAATTTTTTTGCAATTCTTCGTGAAAAACTTGTAATTTTTTGGACAATTGAGCACGAATTTCGTCTTCCAATTGAAGTGCTTTCCATTTCCATTCTTCCGTTTCTTGAACAGATGCAGCTTGATTGATATTCTTTCTAAATTCTTCTAATTTAGGATGATATGAAGAATAAATGTAAAAATGAGCGATTTTGTTGTTTTCCGGATCTAAAATTTCGATTACTTTATTGAGATCAAAAAAAGGAAGTGTGAAATAATTATTTTTATGTAATTCATTGACAATATTTTGCGATAAAATAGCAAATTTTTTAATCTCAAACAATTGAATATCATCCAACACTTGACCGTTAGATAAATTAGATATAGTTTGTTGAATATCATTAATTTGATGCAAATTCAAACCAATGTTTCCGATGAGAGTCGTTGACGAATCTTTTTCCAACCATTGAATGACTTCCGACAGAATGTCAATTTCCATTTGCAGTGCAAAAGAATCGGTAATAAAACGTTGATTTAACATGCGTTTACGTCCGATGGAAGATTGAAGTTCCAATTGGTCATAAATAAAACGCAACCCACCGTTTTGGTTCATACATGTTTTAAAAGCCATTATCAATTTATTTTAATTGGTTATTTTCAAGTTCTTGTAAAAAAACAGCACCGCTATTGACAGAAAACCACTTTTTTCAAATAAAGATGCATGGTTTTTAAATGATTTTTTTAATATTCGAATCGTATTTTTCCATTAACGTTATTATTCATTCATTTGAAAAACATCATAAACCGGAACGCCCAGAGTTTCTGACAACGAATCACGCAACTTATTAGAATCCAATACATAACCTTCCGGAGAAGTTGGATTGACACACACCGCCATCAGTTTGGTTTTCAATAATACTTTGATTTTTCCTCCTTTTTTCAAAAACGCATTCAACGATTCAGGCGAAACAAAAATTTTCGTAAAATCTTTTACTATCAAAACCGTATTTTTTATATTTTTTTGTAAACGCAACAGATCCAATATTTTATCGGTGATAATTCCACTTACAAAAAGTGTCATTCCAAACCGAAAAAGTCGATCTTTGTATTTTTCCAACAACAAAGTAGAAGGAATTTCCAAATCATGTAAACCATCGGTATCATCAATTGCCCAAATACCGTTTTCAATGGCAATCATTTGACTGCTTAATGGATGAATAAATTGTTCAATATTAATAAGATGAAATACAAATTTTGTTTTTCGAACCAACTCGGACAAATTCGGAGAAAGAGCTGCTCCGGTTGTCAAAATCATGCTTTGCGTAACAGATGGAGAGCCGAGGCTTTTGCGTGATAACGCACCATCAACCAATGTTATATCGGCTCCATACGATGGCATTTCGGAAATCATTTGTTTGAGCCAAAGGGTTGTTGTCGGACCGGAAATAATGACTTTACCGCGTTGCTTTACCTGCGCTGTTACCAAACGTCCTAGTGAAGTCTGTTGTTCAGAAATGTTTAAAATTTCGGAAGTCAATTTTTTTTCACGATAATGTTTTTCGGAGGTTACAAAAATCATATTTTCCATCAACTCAATTTCCGGTTTATGGGTATTTGTAACTTGGTCAAGTCCCTCTCCATCAATACCAATTGAGGTAACAGCAATTACTTTACCTTTGTTTTCCAACGATCGAATGATATAGTTCATACACTCGGTTTTTCCGGTATTTTTTTCCATTCCGACAATCGAAACACTTTGATTTTGAAGAATATTTTGGAGAAACGACATAAAATGATGAAAAATTAAAATAAAAACAAAACCACAAATAAAAAAATAATCTTTATTATTCCATTAGTAATCAATCGATTAAAATGCAATCAAAAACGTTGGCAAAGGTAGTCTTTTTTTTGTAGTTTAAATTTGTCTTCTATGTGTAATTCTAACGATTATCACAGTCGTGAATTGATCAAACCCGCCATCAATTTTTCACAACACGACCAAACATAATTAGCATTTTTCTTTCTATGAAAAACAAAATAAATAGTTATATTTCAATAATTTGACAACCTTATTAAACATTCAAAGCATCCCACAAAATTTCGATAGGATGAAAAGCTTTACGACCGGTGGCATCCAAAATTTGATGGCGGCACGAAGTTCCGGCTGCAACAATCATAGTTTCTTTATCTGCATCTCTGATTGCGGGAAACAACACTAATTCGCCTACTTTTTGAGAAATTTCGTAATGTTCTTTTTCATAACCGAAGGCGCCGGCCATACCGCAACAACCGGAAGGAATTTCAGCAACATGATAATTTTTAGGCAATGACAGCATCGAAAATGTTGGTTTAGTGGTCGTTAACGCTTTTTGTTGACAATGACCATGGAATAATATATTTTGTTCTTTTTCTGTAAATTGAGAAGATTTAATCTTACCTTTTTCAATTTCTTTTGCCACAAATTCATCAAAAAGCAATGTGTTTTTCGCCAGATTTTCAGCTTTACTTTTCAATGATGCTCCCACTAAATCGGGGTATTCGTCTCTAAAAGCCAAAATAGCAGAAGGTTCAATTCCGATGAGAGGAGTTGTCTCTGAAATGAGCGGTGCTAATTTTATTACATTATTGACAGCTAATGTTTTTGCTTTTCTTAAAAAACCTTTTGAGAGCCATGTACGACCACTAAAAGTATGAGTGGGAATTTGTACTTCGTAGCCTAATTTTGTCAGCAATCGAATGGCTTTGATACCAATTTCGGCATCATTGAAGTTAGAAAATTCATCTACAAAAAGATAGACTTTCCCGTTAGGAAATGATTGATTATTAGTATTTTTTAATAATTTTTTTGAAGAAGATCGTAAGGTTCGTTTTGAAAAATCGGGAATAGACCGTTTTGAAGAGAATCCGATCATCGTTTTAAAAACAGATCCCGTTATTTTATTGTTCATAAAAAAGTTAACCAATGATGGAGCGATCATTCCCAAAGAATCGAGTAAAGGAAGATTGGCTATAATGACGGAACGCAACGGTGCATGATGGGAATCGTAATAATGTTGTAAAAATTCCATTTTCATTTTTGCCACATCGACACCGGAAGGGCATTCCGATTTACAGGCTTTACACAACAAACAAAGATCTAAAACTTCGTATAACTCTTTGCTATCAAAAGGATTATTCTTTTTATTATTCGTTAAAATTTCACGTAACATATTAGCTCGCGACCGTGTTACATTTTTTTCTTCGTTAGTTGCTTGAAACGAGGGGCATAAAGTTCCGCCAATGATTTTGCTTTTTCTGCAATCGGCTGCTCCATTGCACTTTTCGACGGCACGAACGATTCCGCCTACTTCAGAAAAATCGAAAATCGTATCAATTTGACGCGTTGGATCTCCGACATGATATCGGAGCGACGTATTCATGGAAGGCGTGTCAATAATCTTATGCGGATTAAAAATTGATTTCGGATCCCATAAGTTTTTGATTTCTATGAATTTATTATAAATAAAATCGCCATACATCAATGGAATAAATTCGCCTCTCAAACGACCGTCTCCATGTTCTCCACTGATGGAACCACGATATTTTTTTACAAGAATTGCTGTTTCAAGTGCCACAGTACGAAATAGTTCCACATCTTTTTTATCTTTTAAATTTAAGACGGGACGCAAATGCAACTCTCCGGTAGCAATGTGCGCATGATAGGTACAATTCAAACCAAAACGTTGCATCATGGCTTCAAAATCGGTAATATATTCCGGCAAAAATTCCGGAATAACAGCGGTATCTTCTGTTACTGCCACAGGACGACTATCGCCGGGCATATTGGACAAAATTCCTAAACCTGCTTTACGCAAATTCCAAACACGTTGAACATCATTTCCTAACACTAACGGATAATAAAAACCATAATTCGATCTTTTCAAATCATCGATTAAATGATCGGCTTTTTCGCGTATGGTATTTTCATTGTCTGCAAAAAATTCAACCATCAAAATAGCACCCGGATTATCTTTGACAAAAAACAAATTACGCCTTTGTTCGATATTTCGTTTAGCCAAATTTAATATGGAATCATCCATCAATTCCACACTTGACGGATGATGTTGCAATGCCAATAAGTTGGCTTTACATGCTTCTAACACATTCTTAACATGTACACAAACAAGACCTTTACATTTTTCGGGTAAAGGAATCAGATGAAGTTTAATGGCGGTTGAAAAAGCCAACGTGCCTTCTGACCCTGCTAATAATTTACAGAAATTGAATGGTTGACCGTTTGATTCAAATGGTTCGTTTTGCATCATTAAATCTAAGGCATAGCCATGATTGCGACGTGTGAGACGTGCATCCGGAAATTGTTGTTCAATTTCTTGACGAACAGTTGCGTCCGACAACATATTTTGCATTTGTCGATACAAAGCACCTTCAAGATTATTCAGTTGTATTTTTTCTTGAAATTCTTTGTCAGATAAAGGTTTAAATTCTACTTCGCTACCATCGGACAGATAAGCATTGATGGAAATTGTATGTTCGCGTGTCGAATTCCAAATGAGAGAATGCAAACCGCACGAATTGTTGCCCACCATTCCGCCAATATTACAACGTGATGCTGTAGATGTTTCAGGTCCAAACATCCATCCATAGGGTTTCAAAAACCGATTTAATTCTTCGAGAACGACACCCGGCTCCACTATTACCCAATGTTCTGATATATTCAATTCAAGAATTTTATTCAAATATTTTGAGCAATCGACTACAATACCACTTCCAACCACTTGCCCTGCTAAAGAAGTACCTGCGCCTCTGGGTATCAGCGAAATTTGATTTTCGTCGGCAAAAAGAATAAGTTTTTGAATATCCGATTTGTTTTTGGGACATACCACCGCCAACGGTTTTTCGCGATAAACGGACGCGTCGGTAGAATAGGCATTGCGATAAATTTCATCACAATACACATCCCCTTCCAATGACAAATTGCTCAATAACAATGAAATATCTTGATTCATATTTTACTTATTAATAAATCATTCAAAAAAACAGATTGCAAAATTGGTTCAACTATTTTCGAATATAATGTATTTTATTGTTGTTAACCATTCAATTGCGTCTGTTCGTTGTGTTGCAAAACCACTTTCACTGAAAAATGTTGATTCACCGCTGCAGCCATTCGTTCTGCAAAATAAACGCTGCGATGCTGTCCGCCGGTGCAACCGAAACTGACCATCAAATTTTCAAATCCACGTTCTGTATAGTTTTCAATAGATTGAAAAACAATATCTTTCACATTATTAAAATAACGTTCCACAGCTGCATCGCCGTTCAAAAAATCTTTTACCTCTTGATCGTGACCGGTTTTAGTTTTAAAACGTTCTTCGCGACCGGGGTTGGGCAAAGCACGACAATCAAAAATATGACCGCCGCCGTTGCCACTCGCATCTTTGGGAAAACCTTTTTTGTACGAAAACGAAAAAATACGCACAACCAATTGATGTTCAACTTTTTTTATGATTCCTTTAATCTTTTCCGATTGTGGCAATTGTTGTAAACAATGAAACAATTCGGGCAACTCGATTGGAAAAACAACGTGATCGAATAACCAATTTAAATTGTTCAATGCGAATGGAATACTTTGCAAAAAATGTTTTTTCTGTTCGTAAAAACCGCGATAACCGTATGCTCCCATTGCTTGCAAAATACGCACTAAAACGAACATATAATAATATTGTGTAAACGATTTTTTATCGACTTTGATGAAATTTGACAACGTCTCCAAATAGTGATTGAGTAGCTGCAAACGAATTTCGTTCGGAATGTCGGCTTTGGCATCCCACAACAACGAGGCAATGTCGTATTGCAACGCACCTTTTCTTCCCCCTTGATAATCAATAAAGTAAACTTTGTTATCATTCACAATGATATTTCGGGATTGAAAATCGCGATACAAGAAAAAATCAGAAGAAGCTTGCAATAAATATTCTATAAGTTCTTGAAAATCATTTTCTAATTTTTGTTCGTTGAAGGTGATACCGGCCAATTTCAAAAAATAGTATTTGAAATAATTCAAATCCCATTGAATGGATTGACGATCGAAAGCGGCACGAGGATAGCAAAACGAATAGTTGAGATCACGACCTGCAACCACTTGAAATTTAGGTAATTCGTCTAATACTTGATGATAATACTTGATGGCTGATGATGGAAATTCGGTAGTTGTTTTTTGCTGGGTGATGAAATCGAAAAGTGTTGTATCGCCTAAATATTCCAACAAATAGGCATCTTTTTCGTCATTGACGGCAAAAACAGCGGGTACAGAAAGATGACATTGCAAAAAATGTTCTGTAAAATTTAGAAAGGCTTCATTTTCACGAATATCATCATTGTATGCGCCCAAAATTTTCTTGTTTTTGGTTTCCAAAATATAATATTTTCGACTGCTTCCCGATGCAGGAAGTAGCTCCATTTGAAGAGGTTCGTAGCCAAAATGGGCTTTAAAAAGAGATTTGATTTTTTGTTCTATCATGGTATCATTTTGTTTTATGAATGAAGATGACGAATAACACGACAAGGATTTCCAACGGCAATGCAATCGTCAGGAATACTTTTAGTTACAACGCTACCCGCTCCGATGGTTACATTATTTCCGATGGAAATACCGGGCAAAATAACGACATTACCGCCAATCCAAACGTTATTGCCAATGGTAACAGGTTGAGCAGTTTGAATCATAGAATTGCGTTCAACAGGATCAATGGGATGAATAGCGGTGTAAATATTAACATTGGGTCCCATAAAAACGTTGTTTCCGATGATTACTTTGGCTTCGTCTAAAACCGTAAAATTGAAGTTGGAGAAAAAATGGTCGCCAATTTCGATATGTGTACCAAAATCGAAATAAAAAGGTTGAACGATTTCAAAATTACTTCCGATTTTTCCCAATATCTTTTGAATCAGCACTTTTTGTTCGTGTGTTTGGTTCGGTTGCAATTGATTGTATTGCCGCATCAAAACTCTTGAACGATTCATTTCTTCCAACAAATCGGCATTAGAAGCATCGTAAGGCTTGCCCAAAAGCATTTTCTCTTTTTCTGATTGCATCTTAAATTATTTCATAAATTTTCGGACCAAATTCACTCGATTTTGATACGGAGCATATTTTAGCGGAATATCGATGTACGAAGACGACCAAGCCACCGCACGTTGATGGCTGAAGGTATCAAAACCGAACTTGCCGTGATAATTTCCCATGCCGCTGTTGCCGACACCACCGAAAGGCATTTTCGAGTTGGCAACATGAATAATTGTATCGTTGATGACACCGCCTCCCGACGTGGTTTCGCCAAGAATTTTTTTGGCTTTTTTTCGATTCTTTGTGAAATAATAAAATGCCAATGGTTTTTCGTTTTGATGCAGATATTCAACTACTTCTGTAATATCTGTAAAGGTCATCACCGGCATCAACGGACCAAAAATTTCCTCTTGCATGATCGGATCTTCGGGTTGAATTTCATCGAAAATAGTGGGTGCGATATAACGTTTTTCTGCATCAAAATCGCCACCGCACACCAACCGACCGTTGTGTATCAATTTTTCCAAACGTTCCATCGCTTTGTGTGAAACGATGCGCGGAAAATCGGGACTTTCTTGCGGATTTTCGCCAAACATGTTTTGGATTTCAGCCTGCATCAAGGTCAATAATTCATCTTTAACATTTTGATGTACAAACATATAGTCGGGTGCTATGCACGTTTGACCGGCGTTGAGAAATTTTCCCCAAACAATGCGTTTAGCCGCTAATTTCAAATTGGCGTCTTCATCAACAATACACGGACTTTTGCCGCCCAACTCCAGCACCACCGGCGTTAAATTGGGTACGGCTGCCTGCATGATGATGCGACCCAGTTGCGGACTTCCCGTGAAAAAGATAAAATCCCAACGTTGTTGCAACAACCATGTATTCACTTCGCGACCACCGTCGAAAATGGCCACCAATTTATTATCAAAAGCATCATTAACAATAGTTTCCAAGACTTTTGCCACAGAAGGCGTGTAGGGTGAACTTTTTAAAACAACAGTGTTGCCTGCGGCAAGAGCAGCCACCAACGGGCACATTAACAATTGAAACGGATAATTCCACGGAGCAATGATGAGCGTATTTCCAAACGGCTCGCTGATAATCATGCTTTTAGACGGGAAAAACAGCATCGGTG